>JAILQQ010000102.1 GCA_024698885.1 Lachnospiraceae bacterium
CCTTTCCGAGAAAGAAGGAGGCATCCTCTCCTTCCGGAACGTCGTGGTAGCGGATATGGTAGCTGTCCGCGGTAATAAAGCCGCTTTTTCCGTAGAAATCAATATTCCCTTCGAAGAATACGGCGCCGTATCCGAGCTCAGCCGCCCTGTCCAGACTGTAGTCCAGAATCATTTTTCCGTATCCCTGCCGTTGAAGGGCCGGCGCGGTGCATATGGGTCCCATGGCCAATATCGGGATATCCCTGCCGTCATCTGCCTTGATCACGGCCTTCACAAACATGTTCTGACCGATCAGCTCCCCGTCCTTTTCCATCAGGATATCCAGTTCCTTCACGAAAGCCGGGGCATCCCGGAACCTGTGGATCACGTAGTGCTCCTGGCACCCGGGGCGGTATACGTCCCAAAACGACTCCCTGATCAGGTTTTCCACTGCTCTGTAGTCTTTCTCTTCTTCTCTTCTGAAAACGATACTCATTTTTTCTTCCACCTTTCTTCAAAATCCCTGGTGATCCTTCTTAAATCACTCTTTATTGTTTCATTGTCCTTCTCGTCCGCGTCAAAAAGCTGGATCGACAGCTGCAGCGGTGCATACAGCAATACCGCCAGATTCTGGGCTCCCAGCTCTTTCGCGTCGGTGTTTAACCGGTCGTTTTTGATCATCTCCCGGAACAGGTCCCGGGAATACTTCACCGGTCCCGATGAGAGCATATCCCGATAGAGCTTTCTCATTTCCTCATTCCTGTACTGCTCCAGTGTGATCATCCTCCGGAAGTACAGGGCAAATTCATTTTCCGTCCAGTAAAGATATTGGCTGTTAACGAATTCACACAGGCTTTCCAGGGACGTATGCTCATAGCTTTGTGCATCTTCTTCGTATTCCCTGACAGGCACGTTAGTTTTTTGGGCCTGCTTTTCATCCTGTTCAACCATTCTCTCTATGATGCTGTCAAAAATCTCCTGTTTGCTCTGATAGTGGCGGTACAGCGCCCCCTTGGTAATTCCCAGTTCCCCGGCGATCATGCTTGTGGATACGGCGTCAAAGCCCCGCTCCGCAAAGAGCTTTAGGGCACTCAGCATGATTTCTTCTTTATTTGTTTTCATCCAGCGCTCTCTCCTTAACCAAAATTAAACGATCGTTTACTTCATTGTAAACGATCGTTTATTTCCTGTCAAGCGTTATGGTTTTTCCGGATCGTACCCGGCTTCGGTTATACGGCAGCGAGTCAGTCTCCGTCCGCTGCGGGGATGATCAGAAATTGATTTCTTCGGGCGCCGAGGTGAAGGAACTGAACACCGCTTTGGCATTCTTCAGGCAGAACATCTGCATATTATCATCGTCTGCACGGTACATTGCCTTGAGGGACGGCATCTGCTCCAGCATCTCGACCTTGATGTCATGGCTGTCATCCTCTTCGAGCTCACAGGCGATACGAAGCCATCTGTCTCCCAATGTCGCGCAGAGCTCCACGCAGGGATTCGCGCTGATCTGATGGGATACATCCTTCTTCCTTCCGGTCTGGATATAAAGCTTTCCGTCGTGGAGCAGGACCGTCCCGAAAGGCCTTACCCTTGGCTTATCTCCGTCAATGGTGGCAAGATAATAGGTCTGGGCATCCTTGAGGAAATAATAGACCTTTTCTATCCCCTTGGCTTCCTCGCGCTTTTCAATTTCAGAAAGCATCACGGCCGCATATTTCTTCATATACGCATTCAGATCTGCCAGGGAAAGTCCGAGCTCCCTGTTGAGGAACTCCTCGGCCACCAGCAGATTGGCAACCTTGACGCCGAGATTGATGAACCCCAGCTCTACTTCACTGCCGAAGGCGATGGCGGATACCTCCTCCGAGTCATCCTCAACCAGCAATACCGTATCCGGAATCCCGTTCCCGTCAAAATCATGCAGATAAAGGTTAAACTCTCCGTTTCCGGTCAGATCGATCGCAATCGTATCGATCTTCCTTCCGATCTTTTCACTGGCAAAAGCAATATCCGCGACACCGTCACCGTCGAGGTCGAGCGTAATCTCTCTCCAGCCGCTCTTCACCAGCATTTTACTAAGCTCGGGATCGGCCTTGATTCGTTTCTTTGCTTCCCTGATGCTGATCTGTTTGACTTCCATACCAAAACCTCCTTTGCATATTGTCAGACTCACAGCAGAGTACTAGTGGATCGTTTTTTAATAACCTGGACTAATCCTTCCGGTTCAACCCCTCACCAGCAGAGGGATTAAACCGGAAGAATAAGTCCAGCTAATTAAAACCCGATGCACTAGTAATAGAGCTGACGAACACTGATACCGTTTTCACGACACCAGGCTGCCTTGGTCATTTGACTTGAGGC
>JAILQQ010000114.1 GCA_024698885.1 Lachnospiraceae bacterium
CTCTTTGCAGAAGCTCCCTGTAGCGGTTCATTGTCTGTACATCGTGTTCTTTCACCCGGTCCCTATCTGCACCTGCTTGATCTTTCATATTTTCTCCCCTTTTCTTCCTCCTCTATTATAGCAGATTTTGTAATATTTTTGCGGTTTCTATATATAGATAAAAAAATAATTGCCAAAAATATGGTTACTATTCACGGATTTTTTGCATCATTAACAGAGCGGATGTACTATAACGTCCGCTGGACAGTTTACGATATTGAGTTACTTACTTGGGTGGGGAGTTGGAAAGGATCTACTTAAGTGTATAGGGATTGCCTTCACACAGACGCTTTAACGCTTCGACTTCATTTACTTTATGTATCCGGCATGTTTCTATATATGATTTTATCAATGCATAGTCATCTGCTGCTTCCACAGACTCAAACTGTCCGGATATTTTCATATGGCTCTTTGTGCTTCTGAGCCGTCTCTCACTGAGTTATGCGTAATTTCGCATATCCTCATACATGAGGGAGCAGCACTCGCCGATCCTGAGACCGGAGCCGTAAAACAATGATATCATGGCTTTGGGCTTCAGGTCGGTGAAGGAACCGATGAATATGATTGCATCCTCCTGGGAAGGAACATGGGGAAGATAGGTGTCAAACCTCCTCTGTGGAAGCTGTGTGGGATCCCAGGGCTTGTGCTTGACATACATGGTGAAGAACCTGAGCTGGGCAATGATAGATCTAGCAGGAGATCCATAGGCTCGAGATTCCTGAGGTACTGAAGGGAAGAGGTCTTCCTGCCGGATCGGCATAAGGCGGCGGGGGCTGTCCCTCCATAAGGCACGCCCTTTGGGAACCGCCCGACGAAATATGCCGCCAAATGCGGGTTGGCACGCAGGATGTGAACAGATGCCCCGTGAACATCCTGCGTGCCAACCCGCATTTGGCGGAGAGTTCGGCGAAGGCGTGTTCCCCGGGCGTACCGTTGGAGGCGCGGCCCCTCCGCCGTAAGGACAGCGACAGAATAGGGACTTCTCACCCATGCGCAAGCATGCGGTCTCTGTGACGGGTACCCTGCCCTTTTCCGTCAGCGATTTCCTGCAGAAACAGGGGCAGGGTATCCCCGGAACAGAGACCGAAAAAAAATAGCACCGACCTCAAAAAACACAAATACGCCATACAAAAAGAAAAGCTCAAACCCTTGTCATTACTTGGTTTGAGCCATTTTTGCTTCCGAACTTGAGATTATACGCTCTTGTTTTTACTAAATCAATGTATTTTTCCGTCAATACGTACGGGTGCGGATCAGATCCTCCGTCAGGGCAGTGACCGGATAAGAACGGTCCGATACCCGGATGGATCCGATATAGGACAAGGCGCTAAACTGACCTTCTTCGATATAAGTATCGTGCGCAAGCGCCTGTCCCTGATCAAGCTTTACCACCATATCAGTCAGGATCGGTCCGTAAAGCGGTGAACATTCTGTATTAACGGCGATGCCGCCATCCAAAGTAAGCTTCAACCCATTCCTGGTAGCGTCAAAGGACAGTACAAGCTTGTCCCCCTTCGCCAGATCCGTTCCCACCGTGTATCCCTTCTCCTTCAGTGCATTGATCGCCCCATAGGCCATATTGTCATTCTCACAATACACCACATCGATCTTATCTCCCAGGCGGTTCAGCAGATCCCTCATCACCTCCTGCCCCTTACCCTCGGTAAAATCACCGGATTCCTGAGCAATAAGGTTCCAGCCTTCATTTTCCCTTACAGCCGCCTCCAGCGCCTCGGTTCTTCCGATCTGTGCCGATGCCCCCAAAGTCCCCTGCAGATCCACGATCCCGATGCTGTCAGTCATATTCTTGGATTTTAAGAACTCCCGGAGCCATGCACAGGCTCTGTCGCCCTCCAGCCGGAAATCCGACCCCACCCAGGCGACATACAGTCCCTCGTCAGATACATCTACCCGCCTGTCATAAACGATCACCGGTATCCCTGCTTCCTTCGCTTCCTTCAGCACAGAGTCCCACCCCGTCTCCACGCAGGGATCCAGAATGATATAGTCCACATCCTGATCTATGAACTCCCGGATAGCCTTCAGCTGATTTTCCTGCTTCTGCTGTGCATCATCAAAGATCAGATCGTATCCGTTCCGGGAAGAGAAGCAGGCCTGGACAGAAGCCGTGGAGGCAATGCGCCAGTCCGACTCCGAACCGATCTGGGACAGCCCGATGGTCAGGATATCCCCCTCATTGGCTACAGCGTCCCTTTCAAGCATCTCCCGTTCTTCTTCACTCAGCCGGACCTGCTGAAGGCTCTGGATATCCTGAAATGCCTCTTCACTTTCCAGAGAAACAGGCATCAGGGCAAAGCCTCCCAAAAATAAGGCAAGCATCACACTGATCATCATTCGGAATTTTCTACAATGAAGCATAGCTGACTCCACTAGTGTAGCATTTCAATGACTTTTTTACTTAAAAAAATACACACTAAATACACTAATTTATATTGACATCATCCACTAAATATGATACACTAAATGTAGTTTATTTAGTGCATGGAGGTGCCCGATGTCAATATCAAAATCATACAACAAGAAAACCGGCGTATATTACGCCTATGAGACCACTTACGAATGGAGCGAGGAACTTCAAAAGAAAGTCCAGCACAGACATTGTATCGGCCAGTTTAATCCTGATACAGGAGAGATAATCCCTAACAAAAAGGTAGGGAGGCCCAGCATTACAGCCCAGCCAAAGCCGACAAAACAGACAATGGAAGCTGTGACCGCGACGGCATTAGCCAATAAAAAGGATCTTTCAAAACGCCTGAAAAAAGTGGAAAGCAGGCTTTCTGCCTTATCCGGTGAGATAACTGTCCTGAATAACGAATTGGCTTCCATCAGAGCGGATATCAACGGGTAAGCGGTATTGGCCAGGCCGAGAGAATACCGCCTTAGCCTTTCCAACAGCGAAAGGAAGAAGGTAAAAAAGCTTCAAAAGCGTGCCGCCTCGGATTATGCCCGCGTACGTTATGGGATCATACTCCATGCGGACGAGAATACCTGGGACGGAGTGCCGACATATAAGCAGATAGCTGATTGTGCCGGCGTATCTGTTCCAACAGTAATAGATACGCTCCGTGATTATACGGAAAACGGTCTCGCATCCGCGACTACGCCGGCAAGGAGCCCTGCATCAGATACAGCCCGACTCAAAGCCACGGGAGATGTTGAAGCAAAAATAGTTGCAAAGGCCTGTTCAAAAGCTCCGGGAGGCCGTGCAAACTGGACAATGACTCTTCTTTCCGATGAAAGTGCAGTCATTCTGGAAACGCCGCTCAGCAGGTCAACTGTATGCAGGATCCTCCAGCGAAACGAGATACATCCGCATCTGAGTGAATACTGGTGCATCCCGCCGGAGGACGATGCTGATTTTGTCGCCAACATGGAGGACATACTCGACCTTTACCAAATGCCTTATGATCCAAGAAGGCCGCTTTGGTGCATGGATGAGAAGCCATACCAGCTTCTTGGCGAAAGCAGGGAGCCGATTCCAATGCGCCCGGGGGATGCAAAAAAGATCGACTCGGAGTATGTGCGGAACGGCACGGCAAGTATCTTCTGCTTCATACAGCCTCATACCGGAAAGATATTTCACTTTGCGGAAGAGACGCGCACAGCGGTTGACTGGGCTGAAAAGATACGGTATCTCGTCGATGAGGCCGAGCCTGATGCCGAAAAGATCATCCTTGTTATGGACAACCTCAACACCCACGCCATTGCGTCGCTTTATAAAGCATTTCCGCCAGAGGAGGCGCGACGTATTGCCAGGAAACTTGATATTCACTACACGCCGAAACACGGCAGCTGGCTTGATATAGCAGAAATCGGCATAAACATAATAACAAGGGAATGCCTTGACCGGCGAATTGAAAATATAAATGTATTGCGCAACGAACT
>JAILQQ010000208.1 GCA_024698885.1 Lachnospiraceae bacterium
TAGCAAACGACAAAACTCTTTTCGTTTTGTCGTTTGCTGCGCCGGATTTTGGCCGCTTCCTGCGGCATATTTCCTTACAAAATCCGTGCGCATCCTCGCGGAGCGTTATAGTAAACGCAATTACTTATTGCGTTTACTATAATACCAAAAAATTCAACATATTGTCTATTACAACATTAATGCTTTCCGGCGGTTTTTCCGGCGATCCGTCCCACAAAAAGCCCTGCTTCAAAGAGAAGGTACAAAGGGAGACTCAACCATGGTGCTGTCCCATTGCTTGGCGATCCCCATGCCGAAAATAACAGCCTTCGATACCCCCGACATATCCATAGCCTCGCAAAGTGTATGAAAATTCATAATATTATTGGCGGAAATGATCCCGCATAGCAAGAATGTGTTTTTTGCGCGCCGTTTGTCTTGGGTCATACGGATGCCGCGGCTGCAACACCTATATACTGGTTCAATCTCGGTAAAAAATCCATGACTTCACATGGAATAAGCGCCCGGCATTTGCTATAATATGATCAAAGATACATCAGTGAGGCTGAACACATGGGTTTTTATATCAATCCGGGAAACGGGAACTTCAAATTTATCAGAAATGATGACTATATCGACAAGAGCGGTCTGATTTCAGTGATCAATGCCACCATCAATAAAAAAAATATGCTTTCCTGCATAAGCCGTCCGCGGCGCTTCGGCAAATCCTATGCCGCAAACATGCTGGAAGCTTATTACGACTGCAGCTGTGATTCACATACTCTTTTTGATGACCTGGAGATCGCGAAAGATCCGGACTATGAGAAGCACCTAAACCAGTATAATGTGCTCTATCTGGATATCACCGGCTTTATGGCAGATACGACGTTAGCAGGACTGCCGGCTTATATCAGCAAGGAGATCATAGAGGATACCGGACGGGTATTCCCTGATCTGGCACAGGAAGATTCGGTCAAAAAATGCCTTTCCCGTATCGTTACAGAGACCGGCAGAAAATTCATCGCCATCATAGACGAATGGGACTCACCGATACGGACTCCACGAAGCACGACTGAGACCCAGACCGACTTCCTTGAATTTCTCCGCTCCCTCTTTAAGAGCGACATTACAAAGAAGGTGTTCGCAGCTGCCTATATGACCGGCATCCTTCCCATCAAGAAGAACGGAACCCAGTCCGCCATTTCGGAATTCTATGAATACTCCATTCTTGACCCTGTAGGATTTGCCCCCTATACGGGTTTTCTGGAGGATGATGTAAGACAGGTATGTAACAGCAGCGGGTTATCCTTTCAGGAAATGCAGGCCTGGTACGATGGATACACTGTCTATACGGAGGAGGATGAACATCTGTCTGTTTATAATCCCAATTCCGTAATGCGGGCTGCCCTCCGCAGAAAATTCAAATCCTACTGGGAAGAAAGCACCGCTGTTTACGGCGCGCTTGACTATATAAACATGGACTTTGACGGCCTTGGCGAAGCCATGGAAATGCTGACCGCCGGTCTGGAGGTGTCATTTCAGACGCAGACGTTCAAAAATGACCTTACCTCCTTTGAATCCGCAGATGACGTCCTGACAATCCTCACTCACTTCGGATATCTGACCTACGATAATGAAAAACAGGCTGCCCGTATACCAAACTATGAGATCATGGCGGAATTCGCCGGCATGATCCACAGGGTCACCCACAAAGAAACCATGCTCCGCCTAAAGGAGAGCGAACAGTTCCTATCCGACATCATCGCGGGCAATGCGGATGCAGTTGCCGCAAACATACAGAAGGTTCATATGAAAGAAAGCGCCCCTCTCTGGTACAATGACGAGCAGGCACTGAGAGCCATAATCAAGCTTGCTTTCTTCACATACAGGGATCACTATATCAAGCTGGAGGAACTTCCTTCCGGAACAGGCTACGTTGACATGGCCTATATCCCGAAAAAGTACGACCCCTCTCCCGCTCTGATCATAGAGCTTAAGGCAGGGGGCTCCCCGGAGGAAGCCATTGAGCAGATACGCTCCAGGAACTATGCCTCTTCTGTCGAAGGCCTGGGCAGCAGCCTTCTCCTTGTTGCCGTCACCTATGATAAGGATGACAAGACCAAGCCGCATCACTGCCTGATCGAGCCGCAATAACGCTCATTCAATACGGATTGTCCGGATTATTCCGGTTCTGCGAAAACCGTACGCCGGAAACAGATGCTCTATTGGGCGTCTTCGCTCTCAACCTGAAATGGGCGATCTGCCCGCTGCTTATTCTCTTACAGACCCGCGCATCACATACCTTCCCTTTCGGAAGATCTGATGATTGACAGAGACCACGCCGTCGCTCAGAATGCTCTCTTTCCCCTTTTCATCCACGCTCTTCACGACAGCTCCTTCGATGGCAAAGGGAAGATCGATCTCCACCACGCCGTCGAAGGGTACGGAGAATGAAATCTCCAAATGATCCTCGTGGTTCTCCAGCCATTTCCATCCTGCCTCATAGACACCGGAAACAGTATGGATCGACCCATTTACATAGGAAAGCCGTTTATCCGGATACGGCTTCAGCAGCACCTTTCCCGAACCGGGCTTCTCCTCGCACAGGGTCAGGCCGCACATCCGGCTGTACATCCATTCCACCACGGAACCATAGGCATAATGATTCAGACTGTTCATGCCGGTACTTGAGATTGTTCCGTCTTCCAGCAGGGAATTCCATCGTTCCCAGATCGTGGTAGCTCCCAGATTCACCTCATAGAGCCAGCTGGGATAATCCTCGTTCAGTAATAATGTATAAGCCTGATCCGCATGCCCTGTCTCGCACAGCGCAAAACAGAGGTAGGGCGTTCCCACAAAGCCCGTCAGCAGATGATCGTTATTCTTTTTTAGCAGCGCGCTCAGATGATCGCCTGCGGCCTTCATTTCCTCCTTTTCGAAAATACCGAAGTGGATCGCAACCACATAAGAAGTCTGCGTATCACAGGTCAGCGTTTTTTCCGGTGTCAGGTATTCCTTCCGGATCGCGTCCCGGATCTCCCGGGCTAATGTCCTATAGGTTTCCTGATCCTCTGCATATCCCAGAATCCCTGCAGCCTTTGCCGTAAGCTCCGCCGAATTCATATAAAAGATAGATGCCAGAAAATACTTGTCGGTACCTCCTTCTCTGCTGTCCCCCTCCGCGTCCAGAGATACCCAATCCCCAAAATGAAATCCACAGGTCCAAAGACGCCTGCTGCCGCAGTGCTTCTTTTCGATCTCCCGGATGAATTCCACCCACTGCTTCATATTACTGTACTGTTCCCTGAGCCAGGCGGTATTGCCGTAATGGACAAACATGGTCCAGGGAATAATGGTTGCCGCGTCTCCCCAGACCGAGGCTCCGTCCTCTCCCCACTCAGGCAGCGAATGGTCAATCTCCGGCTCCGCATTCTTAAGTCTTGCTAACGTCAGCACATCCGGCACCACATACGGCACCGATCCCTTCTTTTCCCGCTGTTCATAATCCATATCCCGCAGATATTTTCTGAAAAAGGAGGGTGTCAACATATGATAGCTTGCGGCACTGCAGAAGATCTGGGCATCCCCGGTCCATCCGCAGCGTTCATCCCTCTGAGGGCAGTCCGTAGGAATATCCACGAAGTTATCCTTTTCGCTCCATCTGGTATTTTCGATCAGACGGTTCAATTTATCATAAGAAGTTTCAAGCTGTCCTGTCTCGGGAAGCTCCGAATACAAGGCCCAGGCTTCAAAATCCCCCTTATTCTCCTCATTGACTTCCATACCGGTGACCTTCACGTACCGGAATCCGAAAAATGTAAATTTCGGTTGTACTCTTTTTTTTGTGCCGCTTGAGATATAGGTATAGCTCGCCCTGGCCGTCCGCAGATTTTCTCTGTAAAAAACGCCGTTCTGCAGCACCTCTCCGTATTCAAGCGTGATCCGCGTGTCCGCCGGCGCGTCCGCCAAAAAGCTTACAAAACCGCTGATCTCCTGTCCGAAATCCAGAATCGTTTCACCGGTTCTGGTGAAGATCAGCTCCTTTACCGGAAAGGTCTCATGATGTCTGACAGGCAAGCCCACCATGGCACTCAGAAAGCCGTCCGGAGCCTTTGTGATCAGGGAACCCGTGATCACCCGCTCAGGCGGATTCTTAAGGTCTTCCTCCTTCCTGCCGTCATAGTCCTCCCCGTCATATATTCCTGAGAGCAGTACCGGAGATTTCAGCGTCTGCCAATCCGTATCTGTTCCGATATAGATATGTCTGCTGTCCACGGTCAGATCGATCTCGGCGATAAGCTTGAATTTATCTCCGTAATAGTCCCGTAACTGGCCGGCGTTTAAATATCCAAACTTCCCCTTATACCAGCCCTCGCCCAGCATAACGTCGATCCGGTTCTCCCCCTCCTTTAAATAGGAAAAGACATCATAGGTCTGGTATTCCATCCAATAGCGGTAATCAGTGCAATAGGGCGTCAGGAAATCCTCCCCGACCTTCCTTCCATTGATGGCAGCCTCATACAGTCCCAACCCGCAGATATACAGTCTCGCTTTTTCCAGCCTTTTTATAATATCTTCTGTTATTGTAAAAGTCCTGCGAAATATCGGATGCAGTTCCGCGGAAAAAGGGGGCGTGATCCATTTGGCATGCCATTCTCCGGCAGGATGCCCCCCCTCAAAGCAGGCAGGCTCGCTCTCTCCCCGGTCTCCGGTCTCATCCTCTTCCTCCACCTTCCAGTAATACGTCTGCCCGGCCTGGATCAGTCCGTCCAGAGGCGGCGTATAGGCGGCTGCACACAGCATTTTCTTCTGTCCGTCCGCACTGCTGTCAAACACGAGATCAGAAAAACCGCTGTCCTTCGATAACAGAAAACGAGCGGAGCTCTGGCGGCTGCCCACAGCCTCCGCCACCTCCCAGGTAAAGGTGATATCCTTTAAGTCGATCCCTATGGGATCCTTTTGATGGTTTGTCCTAAGATTTACGATACGCATATTTTTCTCCCTTCATGGCCCACTGATGTCATTGCTGTGAATACAACGGAAGCCAGATCTTCATCTCGCCAAAGCCACGATTATCCCAGGCAAAGTACGGAATGAAGGTCACTGGCACCTGCTTGCGTTCCAGACTGTCCTCCCGCCAGACCGTATACAGCTTCTCCCCGTCTCCCGCCGTACAGGAGGTATCCCGAAGCCTCGTCCCTGCACAGGAGAGGGTCAGCACACGGACTCCCCCGATCTGATCGTATTTCTCACGAAAAGAAGGGCGCGGCAGGATATAAAGCTCTGACAGACTGTCCGCCTCGACGTCGCAGCCCTCCACACAGTATACTAACGGTCCCCTGCAGACTGCTAACTGTGCCGTATCCTCCTCCACCATGGGATGAGCCTTCATCAGCCTGACCGGCATTGTAAGATACAGAGTAAACCTGGTCTCGCCGGCCGGCACCTGAACCTCCCTGTAGGTTCCGCCTGCTTCCCGGAAATAGCTCTCCTCCCCCGTCAACCCCTGATCAAACACGATCCTCCCTTTTTCGCACCATCCGGGGATTCTGAGATACAGGGAAAACGGAGCGGAAGCCGTAATTTTAAACGCCACCTCCCCCTCATAGGGATATTCGGTCTCCTGGAGGATTCGGATCTCATTTCCGGAGGACAGTGTCACCGAAGCATCACTCTGCGCATACAGTCCTGTATACACTCCTTCCTCACGATCCGTCAGATAGAGGTATTCTCTGCATTCGCAAAGGAGTCTCGCAATATTCGGTGGACAGCAGTAGCTGATCAGATACTCTGTCCTGGTCAGGGGCCAGATCAGCTCATAATCCAGACTTTTTGTCCGGCGAAGCATGTTTTCATAAAAGAAACGCAACCCGTCTAGACTGACAGATGCTAAGTTCACGTTATAGAAGGCCTGCTCTAAAACATCAAAATATTTTGCCTCTTGGTTAAGCAGAAACATCCGATAGGCCCACATTACAAGTCCCACCGAAGCGCAGGTCTCATTATAGGCCGTCACGTTCGGCAGCTGGTAGGCATAGCCGTATGCCTGATGCACTAACTGATGGTCAAAGAAATTGCCGTAGGGAGACGCTCCGTTGTACAGCGCGCCGCATCCTCCCGTGATATACAGCTTCTTTGTCACCAGGTCGTTCCATACGAAAGACAGCACCTTTTCATATTCAGGCTCAGAAATTTCGGCGCACAGATCCGCCAGACCCGCATACAGATAATTGGAGCGCACGGCATGGCCGATGATCTTTGTATGCTGCTTTAGCGGGATCCTGTCCTGATTGTCATCGAGTCCGTTCTTCACGGAATCCCTGAGGATGATGGCCTTTTTGGCCAGTTCAAGAAAGCGTTTTTCCCCCGTGGTCCTATAAAGCTCCACCAACCCCATATAATGGGACGGGCAGACTGTTGTACGGACTTCTCCGGCCTTCTCGCTTTCATCGTATAGCTTTTCAAGATACCCTGCCGCGGCCTTTGCAACTTCTAAAAGGCCATCTCTTCCGCTGAGACGGTAGTGCACACAGGCAGCCGTAAACAAATGCCCCATATTGTATACTTCAAAATCATTAATATCGCTGTTGCGCTTTGCGCTGCCATCCCTTTCTCCCAAAATCTGTTTGGTAGAGAGATAACCGTCCTCCTGCTGGGAACGCCCGATCAGGTCGACATAGTGTTCGATCTCCTCCTGCAGCTTGGTGTCCTGCAGTGTATAGGCTGTATACACCGCGCTTTCCAGCCATTTATAGAAGTCCCCGTCACAGAAAACGCTGCCGCCAAAAGCTCCCTCCGCTTCGCCGGCGCAGATCCTAAAGTTCTCCACGGCATGACTGATATCCTTATCGTCAAACATCCGTTTCAGCTGCGGCACCGTATATTTCATGCACCGCTCCTCGACTTCTTTCAGAAAACCGCCGTTAAGGCGCACGGTTCCGAAGGGGAGCCCGGAAACCCGGCAGTTTTCAGACCTTCTGTTATCAGTGATCATAATTCCTCCTGCATATTGAGCACCAGCATATTCCAGTTCAGAAAGCCGCTGTTCATGATCGGATCCCCTGTAAACGGATCATAATATTCGTGCAGACAGCCTGTTCTTTCGATATCCCGCTCAAGCAGCCGTACGGTACGGTCCCGCAGTTCCTCTGCCTCCTGCCGGAAACCGTAGTTTAACATGCCCCTGAACACACAGTAATTGGCCACCAGCCAGATAGGGCCCAGCCAGTTGGAGGGATTATTTGTGACCGCCAGACTGAACATCTTCTCATTTTTCGCGAGAGTAGGGATCCCGTAGGCGCTTCCGAAGGCCTCCTCATCGTGAAAGTGCTCTCGCAGAGCTTCAGCCTCCTCTTTCGTGGCAAAGCCCGCTAACAGCGGCAGGAAGCCCGACCATACTGCGATCCGGATCGGCAGGCTTTTCCAGAAGACACCGAGTCCCTGATGGAACCAGTCATATTTCCTGGTCATAACGTCCACATCCACGGAGTAGAAAAAACGATCCCTACTGTCAAAGCATTCCGCGTGAATCGCATCTATCAGCCGCAGCCTTTTTTCCTCCAAAGTCCTTGCATACTCAGAATCCTTAAGCATTCGGAAGATCTCAGCACCAGCCGCAAGCTCCATCACCATAAAGCTGTTCAAAAAGATGTTTGCGGTGGAATCCTTCGGACGGCCAAAGGAAGCCGGATCATTGTCCATGCCGATCATAATGTCGTCATGCCAGACATACAGCCCCACCCGCCCATTCAGATAATACCGGTCATAGCATGCGAAGTACATTTTCAGCTTCTGTGCGTCCTCCGGTCCAAGAAAGCACTTCCCCTCAAAGTCGCTGATCAGCCGGATCTGCTGGCATAGAAAGGGTTTATGCATATTCATGAGAATGCCTTTTTTATGCTGTGCGTTCAAATAGGGCTCCGAGAGCTGTTTCCCAAACAGCTTATTTTCGACCATCATCGGGATATAACCGTCTGGCAGCTGAAAATGAAGCATATTACGTACATTACCCTTCGCATGTTCTAAAATGCCTGCCTTAAGCGCCTCATCCTCCAGATGTTTTGACAGCGGCAGCAGCGCATAAACGCTCCAGTAGGTATCCCAATCCCACACATTCCCGTCGTAGACGGAACCGGGATCGATAAACGGGTAAGGGATAAACCCCACCGGTTTTTTCAGGCAGGCAGGAATCTTTTCTTTTACATATTGAAAGATCTCTTCAGAATACATGATCACCCCTTTACGGCACCGGCCGTCATACCCTCGATCACCGCCTTATTCAGGAAGGTATAGAGGACTAACATCGGCAGGATACTCATAGATACCGATGCGAAAATCCCTCCCCAGTTCTTCGAACCGAACTCATCCGAGAAATACAGCAATCCGGTCTGTACGGTCTTTAAACTGGAATCGCTGATAAAGGTCATGGAAAACAGCAGGTCGTTCCATTTAAAGAAGAACTGCAGCACAAGCACAGTCACGATGGCATTTTTCATGATCGGTACAACCACATAGTACATCAGGCGGTATATACCGCAGCCGTCAATGACCGCCGCCTCCATGATGTCGTCCGGCATGGCACGCAGATACCCGGTGATCAGAAAAACGGACAGGGACAGGCCGAAAGCAATGTAGGTAATGATCAGACCGAAGGCTGTATTGGTCAGGTGCAGCTTGTTATACATCTGGTACAGCGGCATCAGGGAGGTGGCCACAGGCACCATGATCCCAAACTGGAAATACTTACCGACTGCCCCCTTCCATTTCCAATCCATTTTCACCACCGCGAAGCCCACGGTCACGGAGAAGATCACGATAAAAACAAGAGACACCAGAGTGTCGAACAGGCTGTTCTTAAAGAACACCGCCATATGTCCTCTGGTCCAGGCCTCCACATAATTCTCCCAGTGGAAGCTCTTCGGCAGGGCATAAGCCGGGAATTCGGTCCACTCATAATTCTCCTTGACAGAGGCACACAGCAGCCAAAAGATCGGATATACGTCGATGACAAGGATCAGAGCGATGATAACCTTGATCAGTACAGATTTTACGCTTATTTTCTTCTTCATGGCTCAATCCTCCTTTACGTCAAACCGGCCGATCACGGCAGAACCCAGGATACACAGGGCAAAAATGAACAGTGCGATGACCGATCCGTATCCCACCTTACTGTTGTTGAAAGCCACGTCATACATATACATGGACAGAGATTTCGTCGCATTGCCGGGGCCGCCGCCGGTAAGGGCTTTTGCGCTTTCGAACATTTTTACCGTTCCAGAGAACGAGAAGATGAGGCAGGTGATGATCATGGGACGAAGTAACGGCGCCAGCACAAATCTGAACAGCTGCCAGCTTCCCGCGCCATCGATGCGGGCCGCCTCGATCACATCATCAGAGATATCGAGGATCGCTCCGTAGAATATTACAGCGTAAAACCCGATAGCGGTCCAGATATCCATGACGATCAGGGAGCCGAGGGCCGTATCCGCTTCTCCGATCCAGGCATGTACAAGCCCGTTAAAGCCCAGATTCGAAAGCAGGGAGTTTAACAGGCCGTAGTTTGGCTGGATCTCATAGATCTTGGCAAACAGCTGGCCTACGGCCACAGTCGGCAGTACCACCGGGAAAAAGACCAGCGTCCGGATCAGGTTCTTGTACCGCTTCAGCCAGAAACGAAACATAAGAGCCATGGCAAGCCCAAGGATAACCTGTCCCGCCATCACGAATACAATGTATTTAATGAATTTATGCGTATAGACCGCCTCTTCAGAATCCTCGTAGCGCTTTAGAAGGTCCTCATTCATGGCCATATATTCGCGGAGCGTGTTATGAAGGCTGCTCCTGTAGGAACAGTTGGGGCGTTCCATAACCTCCATATC
>JAILQQ010000212.1 GCA_024698885.1 Lachnospiraceae bacterium
AATACTATACGCTCAGACCGATCTACCAGCGGGATTCCGTTGTATACGTGCCGGTTGGCAATGAAAAACCGGTGATGCGTCCTGTGATCAGCAAGGAACAGGCGCAGGAGCTGGTAGAAAATATACCGAATATCAAGGCGGCCTGGATCGAAAAGGAAGTGGAGCGGGAGCAGGAATATAAGAAGGCGATCTCGTCCTGTGATCCCGAAAAACTGATCATGATCATCAAAACGCTGTATAACCGGAAAAAGGCCAGGATCGAGGATGGCAAGAAGGTTACGGTGATCGATGAAAGATATTTCAAAATGGCTGAGAAGCAGCTCCATGAGGAGCTGGCCTACGCGCTCGGCATGTCAAAGGAAGAGATCGGCGATTACATTAACGGCTATATCAATCGAAAGAAATCCGCAGCAAAAAAACAATCATCATAATATATCGCAGAATGAAACAGACCGCATAAGCCCGTGAGCTTACGCGGTCTGTTTCATTTTGCGCGATAAGCCCGTCAAGCGGGCGCCGTGCGCGACGATCAGAGGGGGGATGCATTTTCCCCTGTCCGCTTTCTGTACTTTCTGTGAGTGAAAAAAAGGTCTGCCGCCAGAAAGAGAAGAGCGGCCAGCGTGAAGAAAATACCGGGATAAAAGCCCTCCGGCACATATTTCATCTCGATATGCTGCAGGGATACACTGCTGTCTCCGTCAAGCTCATTACCGGTAGGAACAGCGATCAGGGCATTTAAGACCTTGTCAGGCTTTACGGACTCTCCGTTTCGCGTAATGCGCCAGCCCTCGTCATAGGGGACAGACAGGACGATATAGGAATGGTCCGGCGCCTCGATATCAAAACTCAGACGGGAGCTCTTCTTCATTTCGATCTCCGCCGGCTGACAGTCCTGTAAGATGCCCGCATACCAATCCTTTATGGCCTGGGCATTCTCGTAATAAAAGCATTCTTCGGAAATGGAAAAGGTTTCCCCGAGCCTCTTTACGACAATGGAAAGCTCCGTGCCCGGATCATAGAGGCCGGCATGGAAAACGTTCCAGTGCGTATCGGTAAAATAGGGACCCCGGTCTTCTCCGTTCACAAAGATCTGAACGCTGTCGGCGGCATCTGTATCAAAATAGCAGTAGAGGGGAAGGCGGTCCGAAATATGGATCGTATAGCGGATCTCATCTTCTGTTTCTTCTTTATCATAAAGCGCGGCTTCATAGACCGGCTCGTCCTTCAGACCGCCCGTGATCTCCGCGATATGGTTCTGTGTTTCAAAAATATTATCGGCTTCGACATCGAGCTTTCGCAGGCCCCTGTCGGCGGGAAAAGCCAGAGGAAGGGCATAGGGGTTTTGATAAACATGATAATCCCCGGCTTTTGTCACATAAGAGTAGGGCTTATAGGTCTCGTCAAAACGGGAAAGATAGTATTTCACTCCAAGGAAGCAGTCCGCGAAGGCTGTGCTGCCTTCCCCGTAAAACGCGTAGATCCCGGTATCCCGGAAGCCCATCCGCTCCATAAAGTGCTTGACCTCGTCCTTTTCGCAGGAACTGTAATGAGATAGACCGATGTAGTCAAAAAGCATGGGATCGTTCGGAGAATGCTGAAAATCCTTTTCTATCCGATATATGCCGTCATCCTGATCCTTGACATAGTCGATGGGTATCCGCATCTGCATAACCTGTGTACAATGATCAGAAAGCAGCGGAAGGTTTTCTGCCTTTTTATCCGCGTTATAGGCGAGATAGGAGGAAACGGCGCTGACGGAAAGCTCCGCACAGGTCACGATCAGACAGACGAGGAAGGCAGGCAGCGCGTATTTGCGTTTCCTTCCGAGGAACACCGTGAGCATGACCAGAAGAAGGACCGCCAAATTAAGGATCAGCCTTTTCAGGGACATATCCGGCCGGTGCAGAAGGAACAATGCGACCGGAAACAAAAGAAGCAGGCCGAAGGGGAAAAAGAGGCGCCAGTCTGTCTTTTCCTCCGAAGCCGCGGGGTGTCTGTCCCAGATCTCAAGATATCCCCGGTAGCCGAGAAAGATCACGGTGCCGCTGAGCAGGTAGGCGTAACGATAGGGAAAACCGACGGGATTGTTAAAGCCGTGCCATATCGCGTCGAGCAGGTTGATCCACATGCTGAGGAAGAGCGCGAGAACAATGAATAACGATGATATTTTTTCCCGCAGAGGTCTTTTCCCGAAAAAATAGAGCAGCATAAAGCTGAAGGCCGTCAGAGAGCAGTAGATCACGGGAAGCATGGACATATTTTCGTTTCCGGCATAGAAGCCCGCGAAGAAATCCGCCAGCTTGAATTTCCGGTAGACGGACAGATCGGCGGTCAGGCTGCTTTTTTCGCCCCGGAGAGAGAAAACGGTCATGAAAAGAAATACGCCGTCGAGACAAAGCGCGGTGACGACCGAAAGGAAAAGCTCCGGCAGCCTCCGGATATACAGAAGATCGCGGATCAGCCTGCTGATATAAAGGATCGCCAAAAACAGCATGAGCATATAGCCGAGATAATAGCTCATAAACAGATACAGGGAAGTTAACAGGATAAACGGCAGCCGGCCCGCGGTTTTATCAAGAAATTTCAGGTAATACAGGATCACCAGTGGCAGCAGGGCAAGATTGGAAAAATAGATCGTCAGCACCATGTAGCCGAAAAGAAAACCGATCCCGGAATAAGCCGTGGAAAAGATCAGGGAATGGTAGGAAGGCCTGTGAAGATTATTTAACAGCACAGAAGCGGAAAGCCCGCAGAGCGCTACCTGCAGCAGGATCAGCAGTTCGATGCCTGCGGCAGCTTTATCCCCCGGAAATAAAAAAAGGATGAATAAAAGCGGATTATGGAGATAATAGGCCGAAAAGCCGGGCATGTCTCCCCCCAGGGTTTTTGCGAAGGTATAGGAAAAATCGGCTCTGGTGGTAAAAACCGTTTTAAAATAGGTATAAAAAGGAAGAAACTGCCTGTCCATATCCCCCGTTAGAACGGAACGGGCGCCGAAGGGGAAAATGCCGCAGACGGCGTAAAGGACTACAACAAGTCCTGCCGAGAGCAGGAAGGAAAACAGATAGATTCTTTTTTTGATTGCATGGTGTTTGATGGGTTCCATAGGCATGATTATCTCATTTACCGTGCGAAATGTCCATGCTTTCTTGAACCCCTTTGTTGAAAATGATGCCAAAATGAAGTATAGTTATAGCTGTTACGGGAAAAAACAGGAAGGTGCAGCCAGAGATGAAGAAAGCGCTTATCATAGGAGCCGGACCGGCCGGACTGACAGCGGCCTGTGAACTGCTTCGGCAAGCCCCTGAATATGAAGTGATCGTATTTGAGGAAAGCGATTGTTTCGGAGGCATTTCAAGGACGGTCAATTATAAGGGGAACCGGATGGACATGGGCGGCCACCGATTTTTTTCAAAGGTTCCGGCGGTAAATGAGTGGTGGGACAGGATGCTTCCGCTGCAGGGAAGCCCCTCGTCTGACGACAGGCTTTTGGGACGGGAATCCTTCCTGAAGGAGGGCGGGCCGGATCCTGAAAAAACCGACCGGGTGATGCTAAAAAGAAAGCGGATCTCCCGGATCTATTTTAACAGCCGGTTTTTTGATTATCCGATCTCTTTAAAACTTGAAACCCTGAGGAACATGGGCTTTTTTACGACTCTCGCGGTAGGCTTCAGTTATCTGAAGACCCTGTTTTTCAAGAGAAAGGAAGATTCTCTTGAGGATTTCTATATCAACCGCTTCGGGAAAAAGCTGTATGAGATGTTCTTTGAAAACTATACCGAAAATCTCTGGGGCAGGCATCCGAGAGATATTTCCCCGGAGTGGGGCGCGCAGCGTGTCAAGGGCCTTTCCATCAAGGCTATTTTGAAGGATATTACAGACAGGATCACAAAGAAAAAGAACAGAACCGTAGAGACCTCGCTGATCGAAGAGTTTTCCTATCCGAAACTGGGTCCGGGCGAGCTTTGGGAGCTGGCCGCGGAGGAGGTCATGAGCAGTGAGAGAGGGACCGTGATCCGGGGCGCGAGGGTCTGTAAGCTTTTGACGGACCGGACCGGGGAGGAGATCCGCCTCACGGGACTTTGCTATGAAAAGGATGGGGTAACCCATGAGGTAACGGGAGATCTTATTATTTCCTCCATGCCGCTTAAGGATCTGACGGCGGCGCTTAGTGACGTGCCGGCGGATATCGCGGATATCGCGGCGGGTCTTCCCTACCGGGATTATATGACGTTAGGTGTTCTTGTGAAAAAGCTGAAGCTTCAAAACGAGACCAGGGAAAAGACCATCGGCGGCATTATCCCGGATAACTGGGTCTATGTCCATGACAGAAGAGTGAAGATGGGGCGTTTTCAGCTGTATAACAACTGGTCTCCCTATATGGTGAAGGATCTTGCGCATACGGTCTGGCTCGGGCTCGAGTATTTCTGCGATGAAGGCGATGACCTGTGGAGCCTTTCGGATGAGGCCTTCGCGGAGCTCGGGATCCGGGAGATGGAAACCATCGGCCTGATCGAAGGCCGGGATGTGGTGCTTGACTATCATACGGAGCGTGTGAAAAAGGCATATCCCGCATATTTTGACACCTATGCGGAGATCGGGAAGCTCAGAGCCTATCTTGACCGTATCCCGAATCTTTACTGCGTGGGAAGAAACGGCCAGCACCGCTACAATAATATAGACCATTCCATGTGCACTTCCTTCGAGGCTGTGAAAAATATCCTTTCCGGCCGGAAAGATAAAAGCAATATCTGGAATGTCAATACGGAGCAGGAATATCATGAACAGCAGAAATAATTTTCTGACAAAAGCAACGCCATACCGGGTTTTTACGGCTGTCCTTGCGGCCGGTGCGCTGTCCTTTCTGATCTTTGCCTTTATCAACAGGAGTGCGGCAACCTTTGACTGGCTGATCATGCAGCATACCAGTGACTACAGCTTTGCGGACTACTTCTATCATGTTTTCTACGGCAGTGATCTGAGCAAGACCTATAACGCTTACGATGTGGATCCTTGTTTTCCGCCGTTTTCCTACCTGTTTTACCACTATCTTTATCAGATAGCGCCGGTCGATCAAATGACCTCTCTGCGGGAAGTGCAGTTCTTTCCTTATTATATGTTCATCTTTGTGATCGGTATGGCCGCGGCGATTGTTTTCTTCTCATATTCTATTGACCTCTTTATGGATCAGGGGCGGACAGACGAGGAATGCCGGAAAAAAAGGGGGCAGAATCTGCTTCTTACCCTGCTTTTACTCTTTTCGGTCCCGATCGGCGCATCGGCAGTCGAACGGGCCAATTCCGCCTTTATCGTACTGATCCTGCTGATCTTTGCGATGGCCTTTAAGGATTCGGAAAACAAGGTGCTTCGGGAGCTTGCCCTCATTCTGATTGCCGTCAGCGCGAATTTAAAGCTCTATCCCGCGATCTTCGGACTGCTTTATCTGAAGGAGAAGAGATGGAAGGAGGCGCTTCGGCTGATCCTTTACGGGGTGCTCCTGTTTATTGTTCCCTTCTTCTTTATGGAGGGCTTCAAAAGCATCAAGGAGTTTCTCGTGATCCTGTATCTCATGCAGGGAAGAAGCATTGAAAGGATGACAACAGTCCGGGGCGTCGTTACTTCGCTTTATATGCATTTCGGTGGGGAGGAAGCCAAATGGACAGGACATCATGTCGGGATCATCGTGGAGAATATTTATCTGGCGGTTACCCTGACCGGCTTCTTTCTGAGCCGGAACAGGTGGAAATCCATGTTTCTTCTGATCAGTCCGATGGTCGTATATGTTTCGAGCGCTTATCGCTATACGGCGGCCTATTTTACCATTGCGCTTCTTTTCTTCCTTGCGGAAAATGAAAGGGATTACAGTGAAAAACCCGGCAGAAAACAGGTTTTGAACGTAATCTACGCACTGCTTTTTGCCGGGATCTTTGCCATTCCCATCTGGGGATACGGAATGGAGCTTGAAAATATTATTTATGGATTCATCTATATCCTTTTGATCGTCGTGACAGCGGATACCTTTCTTTCTCTCAGAGCAGCCGGTCCATCATATCAATGATCGCGTTCCGCAGCTTGTCATCTGCCTGGAACGCCTGCGCATGCTTGGCGCCGGGAACGGTCACGAGCTGCTTGACGGGACTCGGGCATGCATCGAAATTCGCGTATACCATGTCAAAGGGAACGAACTGATCATCTTCTCCGTGCGCAAACAGGATCGGAATATTACTGTTTTCCACGCCTTCGATCGGATTGCATTCATCGGGGTCGAAGCCGGCATGCAGCTTTGCGGTCTGCCGGTACAGCTGATAGGCTACCACCGGCGGTAAGTGGCTTTGCTTGAAATTGTGATAAAGCTGATCCTTCAGCGTTGAGTAGCCGCAGTCGGAAACGGCAAATACCACGTTGTTCGGAAGGAGCTTTCCGCTCATCAGCATGACGGTGGCGGCTCCCATGGAGACGCCGTGCAGGATGATCTGGATATCTTCTCCGAATTCCCGCCGCATGAACTTTAGCCAACCGATGCAGTCTTCACTTTCCTTTACACCATAAGTGATGTATTTCCCCTCACTTTCCCCATGCGCTCGATGGTCGATCATAAAGCAGTTCACGCCCTCCTCGTGATAGAAACGGGAGATCGAGTCAAACTCCTTCGTGCCGTTGCAGCGATAGCCGTGGATACAGAGGGCAAAGCGCTTGCTTGCGACAGCGGCAGGCAGATAAGTCGCATGCAGCTTCAGGCCGTCGGAGCTTGTAGTATAGTAATGCGTCAGCTCCTGCGAAAGCAGCCACTCATGATCCTCCTCTCGTACGCGTTCGATGGCCTTGTCGAGATCCGATTCCTCCGCGTCAAAACGGGTGATATTCGGGTCGCCGTTTTTATTGGAAAGCAGATAGAGAATGGTTTCGGAAGCTGCCGCACCCAAAGCGCCCACGGTCAGAGCCGATGATACCAGAAATTTTATTTTTTTTCCCATGAAATACCCCTTTCTGTCAACGGTTATGATAGAATATATAAAAATCACAGAGAACGGAATTCGTTTGCTTAATTATAGCATAGTCATTAGTTTGGATTCAAGGAGTGTAACGGAATATATCGGGAGGGAAGAGAGATGAAGGTAAGAAAGGCCGTGATACCGGCCGCCGGACTGGGTACGAGATTTCTTCCGGCGACAAAAGCGCAGCCGAAGGAAATGCTGCCGATCGTAGATACGCCTACGATCCAGTATATTATCGAGGAAGCCGCGGCCGCGGGGATCGAGGATATCATCGTTGTTACGGGCCGCAGCAAGCGTTCCATCGAGGATCACTTTGACCGGTCCATTGAGCTGGAGATGGAGTTGGAGAAGGCGGGCAAGGAAGAGCTTTTAAAGATGGCGCGTTCCATATCCGAGATCGCCAATATCCATTTTATCAGACAGAAGCAGCCCCTGGGTCTCGGCCACGCGGTGCTGACCGCCAGCCATTTTATCGGCAACGAACCCTTCGCGATCCTGTTGGGCGATGATGTTGCTGTTTCGAAAAAGCCGGTACTGGAACAGATGGTAGAGGTCTTCAACGAATACAAGACTTCGATCATCGGCGTGCAGAGGGTGCCCGAAGAGGTCGTGAACAAATACGGGATCGTCGCCGGCAAGGCGATCGATGATAATCTCTTTAAAGTAACGGACCTGGTGGAAAAGCCCTCTGTTGAGGAGGCGCCTACCAATATCGCGATCCTCGGACGGTATATTCTGACGCCGGAGATCTTCACTTACCTTGAGAACCAGGAAAAAGGCGCCGGCGGCGAGATCCAGCTGACGGATTCCTTAAAGCGGTTAGCGAAGGATGAGGCCATGTACGCCTATATCTTTAAAGGACATCGTTATGACGTCGGGACAAAGATCGGGTTCCTGCAGGCCAATATCGAGTTTGCCCTGCGCAATCCCGAGCTGTCAGAGGAGCTGAAGGACTATCTTGACAGACTGCATGAAAATATGGCTGAAATGCTTGACTACGAGTAAAAAAACGGGCAGCAGGAAAGCTTTGTTATGTATCAAACCCCTTGTTTATCAAGGGGTTTTGTGCTACTATAGGCTTGTAGTATTGGATAGGTTTTCTACCCAAATGTTTATACTTTTCTCAGGGAGGAGGTCTATTATGAGCGGAATAAGTGGTGTATCTGGCAGCTCCCAGATGAATAACTATTATTCGGCACTTTCCAGCGGAAGTAGAATCAATTCGGCCAGGGACGGCGCATCGGAATCCGCGATTCTCGCGAAGGAGGATTCCCAGGTAAGGGGATATGACGCCGGCAGCGAGAACCTTCAGTCAGGTAAAAACATGCTGAATATTGCAGACAGTGCATTAGGCGGCGTGACGGATTACCTGCAGAGAATGAAAGAGCTGGCTGTGAGAGCCTCGAACGGTTTATTGACGAATGACGATAAACGGGGCATTCAGAGCGAGATCGATCAGATCAAGCAGGGTATTACGAATCTGACGGGTTCCACGAACTATAACACCAAAAATCTCCTGGACGGCAGCAATTCTTCCATGAACATTGTCAGTGACGGGAACGGAACGACCCAGTCGCTGAACAATGCGAACAGCACGCTGGAGGCGCTTGGCATTAAGGACTTTAATGTCATGGGCCGGTTTGATATCCGTGATATCGACAGAGCGCTGGATAAGGTGGGCGGTGACCGTACTTCGATCGGCGGTCAGACGAACGGTTTGGATTACGCGTTGAATTATAACAGTATTGCTTCTTATAATACAACCGCATCCAAGAGCCGTACCGGTGATACGGACTATGCAGATTATGTCAGCAAGCTGCAGAAGGAAACAACGATGGAGACCTACAAGATCATGATGCAGAAGAAGCAGCAGGAGAACGACACCAATAATATGTCGCGGCTTTTCTTCTCGATCTGAGGTGATCCGGAAAAGATCATGAGTATGCGGAAAAGACAGCCTGTCACAGCAGGCTGTTTTTTCTTTATGATATGCGCGACAAGCCCGACCACTATATCTAGCGGTTGAAGGATGACTTTGGTTAGAGTATAGTAAAGGAGTGAAGGGGGCCTGATATGAGGAAGGGAAAATTTATCGGTATTCGCAGGCTGCTGTTGTTTACGGCCTGTTTTTCTGCGCTCTTTTTTATGTGCGGCGCAAAGATCAAGGTATCCTCGACATATCCGGATGCCTCCCAGAGAAATGCGAGAAAGGAAGGATCGCAGACGAAAGAGACGCTCCTTAAGGAAGAGGAGGAGCGGGAGGTCCAAAAGGCAGAGGAGAATGATATTATCGAGCCGTCGGATGATGTGGAGGAAGAGGACTGGACCTACAGAAAACTGATGGAGCAGGAGGACGTTTCCTCTGATGATTATGAGAATATTGCCCAGGAGCAGATCGCGCCGGTAGTATTGCCGGAGATCATTGAGGATAATGGTTCTTCCCTGTTTCTGGTCGGAGATTCCCGGACGGTTTACGGCTATATGGATACGAATGATGAGCGGGCCAACTGGCTGGCGGCCTGCGGTTCTAGCTATCCGTATTTTATGGAGCATTATGTTCCGATCCTCGACCATTCCAATCTGCGGGGCGCGAAAATCGTGATCCTTTACGGGATCAATGATGTTTCCTATTACGGAAAGGACGCGGCGGCCATGAACTGGCTCAGCTTTTACCAGACGAAGGCGCAGGACTGGATCGCAGCCGGCGCTACGGTGTATGTCTGTTCGGTACCGGGCTTTGATTATGCCGGGTTAGATAACGGGACAGTCTGTACACCTGCTGATATTGCCCGGATGAATCAGGCCGTGGCGGAATATAACGCATTGATGGAAAGCTCGCTTCCTTCCAATATCGGTTATATCAGACTCCATTATTCGACGCCGAATCCGCTGCGGGACGGTGTACATTATTCGGTCGCGGAGGACAGGGTGTTTTATGAAGGAATCATCGATTATTTCGAAAAGAGATGATCTGGCCTGGCAGGAGGTCAGTACAGAGCATATCGTGCAGGACGAATGGATCGATATCAGACGGTCGTGCTACCGTTTTCCGGACGGCTCTGTATTTGAGCCGTTTTACAGTTACAGCCGCCGGGATTATGTGGTGATCGTTGCTTCCGATGAAGCGGGGAATTACCTTTGCGTCAGGCAGTTTCGGCAGGGCATTAAAGAGGTTACGACGGAATTTCCGGCGGGAGGCCTCGAACGCCAGGGAGGCAGACAGTACGACGGTGCATCCGAAGACGCGCTGGAAGCGGCTAAAAGAGAGCTTTTGGAGGAAACCGGATATGCCTCAGAGAAATGGACGCATCTGCTGACTATTCCCTCCAACGCAACGATCGCCGATAATTACGCTTTTATTTTCAAGGCGGAGAACTGCAGCAAGGTCGCGGATCAAAGCCTGGATGAAACGGAGTTTCTGAATGTGGAAACCCATACGGCAGAGGAACTGGAGGAGCTGATCAGGAACGGCGGTTTTCAGCAGAGCATGCATGTGATGGCATGGCTGCTTGCGCAAAGGCAGTGATAACGACAAGAAATAAGGAGGCATTCTGTCATGGAATACACGAGACAGGAAGTTGAGAAGTATATAGAGGAGGAAGGTATTGATTTTGTCTGGCTCTCTTTTTGCGATATATACGGCAATACGAAGCTGAAAATGATCTTTTCTTCAGAGCTTGCGCGTGCTTTTGACGGTGGTATTTCCATAGATGCCTGGACGATCGCCGGGTTTGACAGCAGTGATACCCGCTCGGATCTGGTGCTGCGGCCGGATCCTTCCACCATGGCGGTGTTGCCGTGGGAGCAGGACGGAGACCGGGGGGTTCAGCTGTACTGTTATATTTCATGGCCGGACGGACGTCCCTTTGAAGCGGATTCCCGCTATATCCTTCAGCGGGCTGTGGATGAGGCGGAAAGAAAGGGCTATTTTTTCTCTTTCGGCGCGGAGCAGGAATTCTATCTGTTCGAAAAGGATGAAAAAGGAGAGAGGACGAAGACTCCCGTGGATCAGGGAGGTTATCTGGATCCGCCGCCCGAAGACCGCAGCAGCGGTATCAGACGAAAAATCTGCCACGCGCTTGAGCAGATGGGGGTCCATCCGGAAAATGCCCATCATGAGGCGGGACCGGGACAGAATGAGATCAGTTATCATTATGATTCGGCGTTAAAAGCCGCGGACAATGTGATCACGTTCCGATCCGTGGTAAAGAATATCGCGGACATGAACAATGCGTATGCCGATTTTTCGCCGAAGCCGTTAGAGAATAATCCCGGAAACGGTATGCATATCAATTTTTCGGTGATGGATCAGTATGGACATGAACGGCTGATGAATGCCATGGCCGGTATTATGCACCGTATTTCCGATATGACGGTTTTTCTGAATCCGGAGGAGGATTCCTATAAAAGGCTGGGGAAAAACAAGGCACCGGGTTACATTACCTGGGCCTATGAGAACCGTTCTCAGATGATCCGGGTACCGGCGGGAGAAGGGGAAAACCGCAGGGCGGAGCTCAGGTCGCCGGATTGCTGCGCGAATCCCTATATCGCGTTTGCGCTTCTGATCTGTGCGGGCATCGACGGGATCGAAAACGACAGAGAGCCGAAGGAAGAAGCTGAATTAAACATCTACAAGGCTGAGCGGGAGGAGCTTAAGGATTATCCGGAGCTGCCCTCGAGACTGAATGAGGCCAGATACAATGCAGCTTCCAGTGATTTTATCAAGGAATGTCTTCCGATGCAGGTGATAGCGGCTTACGTGAAGTAGATCGGAAAAAGTGCGTTATGCCGGGAGGATATCGAGATTGACCAGGATGGTCAAGTCTGAAAATAAGGAGATATGACATGAAGCTGCCGCCGGACTGGGATAAGCCAGAGGAGGGGAATGACGCTTTATGCCGGCTTTTCAGCCGGGAAGAATACGATGGGGGAGTGACGAAGCTTCCCTATCGGTTATTTATACCGAAAACAGGGAATGGCAAGGTGCCTCTTGTCCTGTATATGCATGGGGCGGACGCGGTCGGACGGGATAATGAGCTGCCGCTTTCGATGCATGATATCGGGACGATGTTTGCTAAAGAAACGTGGCAGGAGGAGCATCCCTGTTTTATCGCCGCGCCGCAGTACGGGCCGTCGCAGTACTGGTCGCATGAACTTTTGCGCGACGGGGTACAGGCCATGGTCCATGAACTGATCTTCACATATCCCTCCATCGATATCAACAGGCTGTATCTTTACGGATACAGTGCCGGCGGCGTGGGTGTCATGCGTATGCTGAAGGAATATCCCGGTATTTACGCGGGCGCCGTTTCGATCTGCGGGGCCACAGGACGGGAGGATCTGGAGAAGCTTCTGAACACGCCGCTGTGGCTTGTGCACGCGGCGGATGATACGATTGTCCGCACAAGCTATAAGGATTCCGGCTTTGCATCGGTGCATCTCGGCTCCCGGGATATCATGGACCGCTTGCGGGATCGGGGCGGTGAATTAAAATATACGGAATATCCCGCCGGCTATATGCAGGAGAAATACGGCGTGAATCCGCACTGCTCCTGGGTGGCGGTTTCGGATCCGAAAAACAGGGTCTTTGCGGAGTGGCTTTTTGAGAAGAGCCGGTAACCCTACAGGGAGAACCACTTTTTCGCGAAGCCTTCCCGCAGAAAACGGCCCAGGGGAAAGCCCATCACATTATGAAAGTCCCCGATGATCCCTTTGACGAGAAAACTGCCGAGTCCCTGGATCGCATAGGCACCGGCCTTATCCATCGGGATGCCGGTCGCGATAAAGGAAAGGATATCTTCCTCTGAAAAGGCGCACATTTCGACCTGTGTTTCCTCTGCAAAAAGGAGCGCAGGTTTTTCATCTCCCGGTGTTAAGACGCATACCCCCGTATAGACCTTATGCGCACGGCCGCTTAAGGATTTCAGGATAGCGAGGGCATCTGCCTGATCCTCCGGTTTTCCGAGAACCTTTCCGTCAAGGACGACAATGGTATCCGCGGCGACGATTAACGGCGCGGGCTCAGAAGCTGTTTCCGGCGGAAAACACTGTAAGGCAGCCGCTGCTTTTCGGGACGACAGTTCTTTTACGATTTCGGCGGGCTCTGTTTTGGTGATCGTTTCGTCCGCATCACTCTTTATGACTTCAAACTGCAGGCCTGCCTGCGTCAGAAGCTCCCTTCTGCGGGGCGAGCCGGAGGCAAGAATGATCTTTCTGTACTGTTTCATGGGATGTCGGTTCCTTTCTGATTTCGGAGTCAGGGAAACACGGATCTGCCGCATCTGTTTTCCGACCCGCCCATAGTATAGCACAGTCCGAAATATAGTTCAAAGTACGTAACTGTTCAGAAGCCAGAGGGTTCTGAACAGTTACCAAAGTACAGGGAAAGGGTTTACGGAAAGGAAGTAATACCTATGGCGACAGTGACTTTAAAAAAGGGCGAGGGGCGTACGATCAAGGCAGGAGGAGCCTGGATCTTCGACAACGAGATCGAAAGCATTCTCGGTGCCTTTTCAGATGGGGATATTGTTTCCGTACAGGATTTTGATTCGTATTTTCTCGGATACGGTTATATCAATTCTCACTCAAAAATCCGGATCAGACTTTTGGCGCGAAAAAGAGAAACTGTTATTGACGAGTTCTTTTTCAGGCAGCGAGTGGAGGATGCCTGGCGCTACCGGAAGGAAACCGGGGAAACGGACAGCTGCCGCCTGATCTTTTCGGAGGCGGATTTTTTGCCGGGACTGGTGGTCGATAAATTCGAGGACGTGCTGGTCGTGGAATGCGAGACGTTAGGAATGGAGCGGTTGAAAAATATGCTCGTCGATATCCTGAAGGAAGTGCTTTCGCGGGACGGGATAGAGATACGGGGCGTTTTTGAGCGAAGCGACGCGAAGGTGCGGGAGTTAGAGGGCCTTCCCCGTCATAAGGGGTTTATCGGGAAACCCTTTGACACGAGGGTGGAGATATCGGAAAACGGTGTCCGCTATACGGTCGATGTGAAGGACGGACAGAAAACAGGCTTTTTTCTGGATCAGAAAAAGAACCGGCTCGCGATCCATCCGATCTGCCGGGGAAAGAAGGTACTGGACTGCTTCACACATACCGGCTCCTTTGCCCTGAATGCCGGGATCGCCGGCGCAAGAGAGGTACTTGGGGTTGACGCATCCGAGACCGCGATCGAACAGGCCCGGGAAAACGCTGCGTTAAACGGCCTTTCCGACAGAGTAACCTTTCGCTGCGAGGATGTTTTTTCCCTTCTGCCCGAGCTGATCGAAGCAGGAGAGCAATATGACGTCGTGATCCTTGACCCGCCGGCCTTCACCAAATCAAGAAATTCCGTGAAAAGCGCGGTCCGGGGTTATCGGGAGATCAATATGAAGGGGATGCGGCTTGTAAGGGACGGCGGCTATCTTGTGACCTGCTCCTGTTCGCATTTTATGGAGCCGGCTCTGTTTGAAAAAACCCTGCGGGAAGCAGCACGGGCTGTTCACAGGCGCCTGCGCCAGATCGAGTTTCGCACCCAGTGCTCTGACCATCCGATCCTTTTTGCGGCAGAGGAGAGCTATTATCTGAAGCTTTATATCCTGCAGGTTCTTGTTGAGCGGTAGTGATGTGCGGGACTGTCCTGACCCGGGCTTGCCGCTGTATTACGGCCCGCGTATCTGCTCAGAAGCCAAAGGGTTCTGAACCGATACAAAATGGAAAAGATCCGGGGCTCAGATCATATGATGGGGATTCCTGCTGCATTTCCGGGAAAAAATCATGATGAAATCCCGGTATAAATGCCTGGTGGATTCCCGGTATAAAATATCCTGGTGATTTCCCGGCAAAAAACAGTTGCAATCGGGGAATAAATGATGTAATATATTGCATGTTAAGTTTATTGCGCTGATGTAGCACAGTCGGTAGTGCACCGCATTGGTAGTGCGGGGGTCTCCAGTTCGATTCTGGACATCAGCATGCAGAAAGCCCGTATTTACTGAATTTCAGTGATACGGGTTTTTCAAAACTGGGTTAAAAAGAGGGGGAAATTTTTTCTGTAAAAGAGATTTCCTAAGATAATTACGAGCTGAATGGTGGTGAAATATCCATTGTTCAGCTCATTTTGACTATATATAATTCCGTGGATTTCGTCAAGAATTATGTTAAAATGAGTTCATATGATACTTCAGTTAAATATAATAATGGGATGATTTTCTTGGCATAGAGAATTAACAGTAAATCAATCGATATACGAATAGAAGGGATTAGAAATGACAATAAAAGAGGATACATCAATTCTT
>JAILQQ010000011.1 GCA_024698885.1 Lachnospiraceae bacterium
GGCCTCGCCGATCCGCTTCGGATAAAGCGAAAGGAACCAGTCCACGGCGGGAACGATGAACGAAAACAGAAAAATCGCGAGGATCCCCCATAACAGAGAAGCTTCCAGGCATATCCTTCCGTGAAAATTGAATTTCTTATCTGTATAATCCCACCAGCTGGTATGAAAGATTGCCTCCATCACGATCGAGGTCACGTATTCCAAAACCGTTGCGATGATCACCCCGCAGATAAAAAGCGCCGGAAGGCTGTTCTGAAAGGGTCTCAGAACAATATAGCCGATCACTACCGCCACGCCGTATATCGTACAGACCGGACCGGTGACATAGCCCCGGTTCACGAGTCTTTTTTCATTCACGGAAACATATAAGCTCTCCCATACCCAGCCCAAAAAGCTGAATATGATCATCAGGCTGACCAGATAGTAAAAGGATACCCCAAACAACTCCGCATTCCACATAAAAAATATTATAACACGGCTGGAATATGAAAAAAACAACTTTCTGTCCCGATTTTGACGCTCCTGTCATGGTATGATATCATAAAGTAAATTTACGGCCGCGTCGGCCAAAGCAAAGGAAGAGCCCATGCAGGAAATCAGACAGAGCATAGACCTTAATACGCTGCTTAACGGATTTGACTTAAGCTCCCTCGGCGATCCCGAAAAGCTTCTCATGATCGATATAGAGACCACGGGGCTATCCCGGGAAACGACAAGTCTCTATCTGATCGGCGCCGGTTACTTTACGGGAGACGAATATCAAACGGTACAGTGGTTTGCCGAGCATCCCCGGGAAGAACGCTTTCTTTTAGAGGAGCTCCTTCTTTTTGCGGAGGGCTTTGATACCCTGGTGCAGTTTAACGGCACGCATTTCGACCTGCCCTATCTGGCGGCGAAAGAAAAAAAATACGGGCTTCCGGATCCTTTTAAGGATTTTACCCTCGTCGATCTCTATCAGATCCTGAAGCCCTTTAAGAAGCTCCTCGGGCTGCAGAGCTTAAAGCAGCGGGACGTCGAGCGCTTTTTGGATGTCTGCAGTGATGATCCCTATACCGGAAGGGACCTGATCCACGTCTACTATGATCATGTCAGAGACCCTTCCGAGGAGCTGCTAAAGCCCCTGCTCTACCATAACAGCGAGGATCTGTGCGGCATGGTAAGGATCCTTCCGATCCTTCGCTATACCGGGTTTCAGGAGCTGGAGATATGTTATGTAAACCACACCGTGCAAACCTACCGCGCCTTAAGCGGCGAAGAAAAGCAGGAGCTCATCGCAAAATTTCGCTACTCTCCTGCCTTCCCCCGTAACTTTCGCTCCCTCGTAGAAGGGATCTGCTTTCTGTTTGATGAAGAGGGACAGCTTTCCCTGCGGGTACCCGTATACGAAACGGAATTAAAGCGGTTCTATGAAAACTACCGGGATTATTACTATCTTCCGCTTGAGGATACCTGTATTTTAAAGAGTGTTGCGGAGGGTGTGCCGAAGGAGTACAGGGAACGGGCGAAAAAGGATAACTGTTATACAAAAGCCGCCGGCCTGTTTGTCCCCTTTTTCGGGAACAGTACAGACTTTCCGCTGTTTTCCGAAAGCAGGAAGGATAAACAGAGCTATATCCCGCTTTCCGCGGTGGAAAATGAAAAGGCACTGGTCGATTATGCCAGTGCCCTCATCCGAAATCTCGTTGAATGATCAGAACTTGATGACCTCCGGTTCGCTCGTAAAGGAACTGAAGGTCGCCGTCGCGTTCTTAAAATAGAGTACCTGTGTATTATCGTCTTCCGCGCTGTACATGGCCTTCAGCTCAGGCATCTTTTCAAGCATCGCGCGTTTTACCTCAATATTGTCGTCATTGACGAGCTCTCCGGCCAGTCTCAGCCAGACGCCGTCCTGGAACGCGCAGAGCTCTGCCTGTGGATTGGCCGCGATCTGTTTGGAAACGTCCTTCACCTTCCCGGTCTGGATATAGAGCTTTCCGTCATAAAGCAGGATCGTGCCGAAGGGCCTGACCCGCGGAACAGGAGTACCGCCTGTGGTATCCACGGTGGAAAGATAATAGGTGCCGACGTTATCGAGGAAATAGTATACCTTGTCGATCCCCTCGGCATTGACCATCCGGTTGACCTCATCGATCAGCTCGGCCAGATGCTCCTTCATATACGCCGAAAGATCCGTCAGGGAGATATTGAATTCCTCGTTCAGGAATTCTTCGGCTATTAAGATCCGCCGGATACGCGTACCGATGTCGATCAGCTCCCGCTCAACGCCCGAACCAAAGGCCAAAAGCTCAAGCTCCTCGGAACCGTCGTCTGCCCAGAGGACCGTATCCGGAATACCGTTTCCGTCCGCGTCATGCAGATACAGATTGAATTCCCCGTCGCCTGTCAGATCGATCGCGATCGTATCAATATTGCCGTCCCCGCTTTCGTCCGAAAAACAGACATCCGCGGATCCGTCGCCGTCAAGGTCCAGGACGATCTCATCCCATCCGCTCCTGACGAGAAGCTTTCTGAGCTCCGGATCCTTCATCAGACGCAGCTTCGCTTTTCTTAAATTTCCTGAGATTCTGTTCATGCTTTCCTCCTTTTTTACTAAAGAAGCGCTGAACCAGACAGGCTCAGCGCTTCTTCATTCTTTCTTATGTTGCCGGCCTCTGATAATAGAAGGAATTCCTTCTCTCATAGCCGTAGCTCTTATGATTTACGATCTGCTCCGTACTGCCGATAAAGAAAAGTCCGCCCGGCACGAGAGAATCATAAAACTTCTGATAGATCGTCTCTTTCGCCTCATCGGTGAAGTAAATCAGCACATTCCGGCATACGATGAAATGACAGCCCTTGATATAGGGATCCTTTAACAGATTATGCTCCTTGAATTCAACACGGGCCTTGATATCATTGGAGATCTGATAGGACGGTCCCACCTGGGTGAAATACTTATCCTTCAGATCCTTCGGCACACCGGCGATACTCTTTGCCGCATACAGACCGGTCTTTGCCTGCGCCATCACCTGCTTATCGATGTCGGTAGCAATAATCTTGATCTTATTAAGCGGTATATGCCTTGACAGTGCCATGACCAGAGAATACGGCTCGTCGCCCGTTGAGCAGGCGGCGCTCCAGACTCTCAGATTCGTACCGAACCGTTTGATCAACTCAGGGATATACTCCTTATCCATTAACTGCCACTGATCCGTATTCCGATAAAACTCGGACACATTGATCGTCAGATAATTGACAAATTCTTCAAATAATGCCTTATCTGTTTTTAAGCTTGCGACAAATTCCTCATAACCCTTTGATTTATGCTTGGTGATCAGCGTATCGATCCGCCGCTTCATCTGCTTTTCCTTATACGCCGTCAAATCAATGCTGGTCAGCTTGAATACCTGCGCCATAAAGGTCTCATAATCATAGGCCATTGTCATTTATCCCCTTGTTATTTTATTCGGCTTCAGCAGGGTTCTCTGTTTTCTCCGCTTCCTCCGCCGCTTCGTTCTCCTTCGCGATCGCCGCCTCGATATCTACGGTAGCGAACTCCTCGTCATCGTCGCTTTCGGCTTCTTTTGCCTCCTCACGCTTTTCCTCGGGCTGCAGCAGGGCTTTCATGCTCAGGCTGATCTTCTTCTCTTCCGGCTTCAGATCCACTACCTTGGCAGTCACTTCTTCGTCTACCTTCAGCACATCCGAAGGCTTGTTGATATGCTCTCTCGCAATCTGCGAAACATGAAGCAGAGCGTCAATACCCGGCTCAAGCTCGATGAAAGCGCCGAAATCCGTCATTCTCGCCACACGTCCCGTTACCACGGTACCGATCGCGTATTTCTTGTCCACATCCACCCACGGATTGGAGCCTTCGAACTTAAGGCTTAAGGCTATCTTATTCTCATTGATCTCCTTGATCAGAACCTGCAGCTCCTGCCCGGGCTTAAAGGCCTTCTTCGGATTCTCGACACGACCCCAGGAGATCTCCGAGATATGAAGCAGTCCGTCCGAACCGCCCAGATCCACGAAAACGCCGAAGTCCGTTACGTTCTTGACAACGCCGTCCACGATATCGCCCACATGGATCCGCTCCATGAGCTCCTTCTGCCTGCGCTGCTTTTCCGCTACTAAAAGCTGCTTTCTGTCGCCGATGATCCGGCGTCTCTTCGGAATAAACTCGGTGATGACAAACTCAATTTCCTTATCCAGATACTTGGAAAGATCCTTCTCATACATATCCGATACAAGACTTGCCGGGATAAAGATCTTGGATTCGTCGATCACAACACTTAAACCGCCGTTTAAGACCTCGGCTACCTTGCCCTTGATCGGCGTCTGGTTGTTAAACGCCTCTTCCAGCTTCTTATTGCCCTTGTCCTGCGCCAGTCTCTTATAGGTTAAGAGTACCTGGCCTTCGCCGTCGTTTACCTTTAAAACCTTCGCTTCCAGCGTATCGCCTACACTTACGCAAGTGGTCAGATCGAGATTCGGTATGTTTGTATATTCATTGCGGGGAATCACGCCCTCCGACTTATAGCCGAAGCTTAAGATGATCTCATCCGGCTTGACATCAATTGCCGTTCCTTCAACGACTTCTCCGCTATGAATTGTTTTCACATTGCTCTGTTCAAACATTTCACCAAAAGTTAACTCTGACATAATCCATAATCTCCTCAATAATATAATTTGGGGTAGATGCTCCGGCCGTTACACCCAACCTATTAACCAGAGAAAAATCTTCTTCCGTAAGTTCCTTAGCAGACTGGACAAAATAAGTTCTTTTGCATTTACTGCTGCAGATTTCAAATAGCTTTTGTGTGTTAGAGCTCCTGGCACCGCCTACAACGAGCATCGCATCCATGCGCCCGGCCAATTCCTCGGCCTCCTTCTGTCTTGCTTCCGTTGCATTACATATCGTATTTACAGTATTATCATCATAACAATAATCTTCTAAAATTTCAACTATTTCTTGAAATTTGTTTAAGTTAAAGGTTGTCTGCGCGACAACAGTGATCGGAATATCCCTCTTTACTCCCTGCGTAAAGGCTTTCGCTTCCTCCGCGGAGCCGATCACAACGGGCGTATCGGTGCACCATCCCTTAATCCCTTCGACCTCGGGATGTTTGTCATTTCCTATAATAATGATCTTCCGCCCCTTTTTGCTCTCCTCTTCGACGATCCTGTGGATCTTGCCGACGAAGGGACAGGTGGCGTCTACCAGCCGGAAGCCTCTTTCCCGTATATAGTCATGGACAAAACGCGGGGCCCCGTGGGAGCGGATGATAACGGAAACCGGCTTATCCCCCTGCGCGGGAAGCGCCTTAAGCGCGTCAAA
>JAILQQ010000024.1 GCA_024698885.1 Lachnospiraceae bacterium
CATCGCCTGTCTTATTCAGACTGCCGACCTTTAAGAAAAGGATGCGGCAGCTTTCGTTTGCGCGCACATCGACAAGGAGCGGCAAGCACGCCAGATCGGCGTATGTCTCGGCAAAAGTCTGACCGGGTCCTACGCTGCTTAAGATCGTGCGATTCCCCCACATATCGTTGCTTTCAACTGTCACGCTGCCCGATCGGACGATCCCGAGGCTCTCTGCCCGGTCGCCCGCATGCAGGATCAGCGTATTCTTCTCATATGATCTCTCAGATGCGGACAGGCTTGCAAGTGCGGCCTCGATCTCCGCATCCTCCATCCCTCTAAACAGGATAATCTCCTTAAGCATCATATAATCTCCCTTAAAATGGTCCCTCAACCCCGTCCCCAAGGGACCAAAAATGGGATATACTTAAGGCAAAGAAGAACACAGTAATAAAGAGCAGGAGGATCTTAAAATGAAGGTGCTTATACTCAATGGGAGTCCCCGTATAAACGGAAAATGCGTTTTTGATGATGCAGTCAATGAGATCGCACCGAAATTTGAAAAGGCCGACGGCCTGGTAGTTGCTACGAGCCAGTATTGGAACAGCGTACACGGTAGAGAGCAGGGAGAGGCCGAAAAGGACATCGAAGGTCTTCAGACAATGCGGACACTTGCCCGAAACATGACATTCCTTATGAAGAGCATTGCTCTGGGAAAAGAGAAATACGGCCTTCCAGAGAAGGAAGAATGGACGCCGACGCATTTTATTAATGGCTGACAAGGAGGATACAATGGACTTTTCTATGATCATGAAGGTGCGCAGCGCCTGGGAGACATTTCGCGGGAACCATCCGAAGTTCCCGATGTTTTTAGATGCGGTAAAGCGTCACGGTATCAAGGAGGGAACGATCATCGAAGTGACGATCACAACCCCGGAAGGCGAGAACATCAGCACCAATCTGAAGGTAACGGCGTCCGATCTGGAACTGTTTGAAACACTGAAACAGATCCGCCCGTAGAACGTAAAGTAGCCCGTAAGGGCGCAGTTATGGAGAAAAATATGAAACCTTTCATTATCGCCGCAGCCGTTGGAGCTTTGATCGCCGGCATAGTGCTCGCAAGGCATTCTATCAAATCAAACCGGGAAAACCAATCCGTACAGGTCATCGGCGGCGCCGACGGCCCGACATCGATCTTCCTTGCAGGCAAAATCTCCCAAGAAGAGACGCCTGCCGAGTATATATCCATCTCCATGGAAGAAGCCAAGGAGAGATTCACTGCGCCGGAGGATCGCATCATCCTTGACGTCCGCCGACCGGATGAATTTGCGGAGGGTCACATCCCGGGTGCGATCAATATCGCAAATGAGGACATCGGATCCGAGCGTCCGTCGGCGCTTCCGGACCTCGACCAAGCGATCTATATCTACTGCAGAAGCGGGCGCAGGAGCAAGGAAGCGTCAGCTAAGCTTGCCGCGCTCGGCTACACGAAGATCTATGAGTTCGGCGGGATCCTGGATTGGACCGGCGAGATCGAAAAATGAGCCGTTTGGGACGGCGTTAAATCTTATTGAAATATTATGTAAATATATAGTAAAATATTATATAAAGTATTTTACTTCTGATGCAAATTTTCACATAAATATTTCATAGGAGGTTCGCGATGCTTTTTAAGAAAGAAACAACTAATGATCCCCTGCTTGCGGCTATTGAAAGCGGAAGCGTTGACAATGTCTTAAAGGGTGGGAACCTGATCAGCGCCCGGGAAGGCGTTTCCGAAAGAGACAGAGAGGCGATCCGCCGGATCAATGCGCTGGCTGCCAAGCTCATGGAATATGCCAAGGGCGAGACCGGAAAGCTTAACATGGTCAATGAGATCATTAATTCCGGCATGTGGGAGATGTATTTTGACGAAGCTACCGCTGAGATCAATCGCGTTGTTTGGAGCGATGAGTTCCGCAGGATGATCGGCTATAAAGACACGTCGGACTTCCCGAACACACTAGAGGCATGGACGGACAAGCTGCATCCGGAAGATAAGGACATGGTTCTGTCGGAATTCGGCGCGACGCTGGCTGACAAGACCGGTGTGAAGAAGTATGATGTCAACTACCGCCTGCAGAACAGATCCGGAGAATACAGGTGGTACCGGGCAGCCGGCAATCTTTCCAGAGACAGCAAAGGGGCTCCGCAGATCTTTATCGGGATCTTCATTGATATCACGAAGCAGATGGAGCAGTCCAAACAGCTGGAGATCGAAACACAGCGTCACGATGCCATCGACAGTACGCTTGCGGAAGGTAGCTGGAGCATGAATGTGGTCGGCAGAGATCCTTCCAATTCGAACAATGCGTTCTGGTGGAGCCAGCAGTTCAGGCGCCTCCTTGGCTACAAAGACGAGAGCGACTTCCCGAACGTGCTCAATTCCTGGAGCGACAAGCTGCATCCGGAAGACAAGCAGGCAGCGCTGGATGCTTTCAGTAAGCATGTGAATGATTATTCCGGCAATACACCTTTTGACCTGGAATATAGACTGAAACGCAAAGACGGCACGTACAGATGGTTCAGAGCCAACGGAACGACCGTCAGGGAGAGCGACGGTACGCCGATCGTTGTTGCAGGGTCGATCCTGGATATCACAGATTCCAAGAAGAACAAAGAGATCGAACGCAACATGCGTACCAGCGTCAATAACCTCTCGCAGGCTCTGACGGAAATGACCAAGACCGTCAGCGATGCAACACGAGATATGAGCAGCGTAGCCGATAAGCAGTCAGAGATCGTGAAGTCGACTGACATCATCAACGAATCGGTAGAGGCATCCCTCAAGATCATCGATATCATTCAGAACATTGCTTCGCAGACCAATCTGCTGTCCCTGAACGCATCCATCGAGGCTGCAAGAGCAGGTGATGCAGGCAAGGGTTTTGCAGTTGTTGCGGGAGAAGTTGGAAGACTGGCGATCACGTCCAGAGAGACGAGTGCGGAGATCGCTTCGACCCTGAATCATATGTCGGAGACGATCCATCTCATGGTTGAGAAGACGATGGGCATCAATGAAAGTATTGCGTCACAGGGCGCCGCGATGGAGGAGATTAATGCCAACATCGAAGAATTGAGTGCCATGGCAGAAACCATCAGACAGATTTCCACGGGAATGATAGAGTGATCATATTGATCAGGGCGCATTTTCTCAGAAATGAGCCCTTGGGGACGGGGTTCGTGGACCATTTTGTGGATTGGGTGAAGAAAGGACACTGAAGTGGTGGCCTTTCTTTTTATTTTGTAGAAATAGGGGTTTACAAAAGGGAACACATGTTCGATAATGAATATATGCATCATGTGTTAGAATAACTAGGGACGCAGGTGACTGAAGTTTTTGACTTAGCCGTACGGCTCATTATATAATTCTGTTAAGGAAAATGAGCCGTACGGCGAAGAAGGTGCCTATGAAAATAACCGATTCGAAATCTTTTGGAGAAACAGTAAAAAGAAGAAGGAAAAAACTGGGGTATACGCAGAAATATATTTCCGAATTTACCGGGATCAGCATCAGTTTTCTCTCTGATCTGGAAAATGGGAAAAAGACGATAGAACTTGATAAAGCCCTTGCTGTTGCAAATCTGCTCGGTCTTGATGTCGAGCTGAACGAAAGAGGTTAAAACATGAGGAAACTGAAAGTATATATAGAGATAGACGGGAATCAGACTCTCGTTGGGACGATCCGGGGAAATGACTTCGCAGATGCAGTTTTCTCATATCATGATGAATACTTATCTGCAGGAAATCCGGCTCCGATATCCATATCACTTCCGCTTCAAAAGACCCCTTTTAGTCCCGACCGGACAAGAAACTATTTTGAAAGCCTGTTACCGGAAGGCTTCTCCAGAACAGCGGTTGCTGACTGGATCAAAGTTGATGAGAGGGATTATCTGACGATTCTGTCCTGCTTGGGAAGAGAGTGTTTGGGCGCGGTTAAAATAGTCGAAGGTGAGGATACCGATGAATCGGCGTATGAGCTTTTGCCGGAGGTGCGTATAAAGGAATTGGCAGCAGAAGGAGCAACAGAATCCACCAGGATTCTGTTGGAAACACATCTGTCATTGACGGGAGCCACAGGAAAAGTGGGACTGTATTATGACGAAGCCTCTGATAAGTGGTATCTGCCGAGAGGCAATGCGCCAAGTACACATATCGTTAAGCAGAGCCATGTGCGGTTGAAACATTTAGTTCTAAATGAACAGTTGTGTATGCTTACAGCAAAGAATTTGGGCATCGCTGTACCTGAAAGTTTTATTGTAAATGCAGGGGCAAATGATGATGAACTGCTTTTTGTAACGAAACGATATGATCGTGCCTTTTCGGATAAGAAAACGATAAATGGCCTGCCGCGCCCTTTGCGATTGCATCAGGAGGATTTTGCGCAGGCATTAGGCATTTTCCCGAGTGATAAATACGAGAAGAGGCCGTCTGCATATATGAAAAGGATGTTTGAACTGATAAGGAATCATTCTTCAGATCCTGTTAACGATCAGCGAGCACTTCTTAGCAGTATCATATTTCATTTTCTGATCGGAAATACAGATTGTCATGTAAAAAACTATTCGCTTCTTTACGGACCGGATCTATTTTGCGAAGGCTGCGGATGAAGCAGGCATAGCGCAAAGAATGGTCCTGAATACTTTTGACGAAATAACAGGCCGATTTGAAAAAGCACTTACCGCCGCCGCTGAAGAGCTGGTCAATCTGGGATTTGAACAGGCGGAAATATTGAAGAGAGATATATTACGATCCGGAGGATACAGAAATATAGTGGGATCGATCACAGAGTAGGGAGTGTTGAAGATGGAATTATTGGATGGAAGACCGGAGTCGGTCGAGGGACGGCTGCCGCGTGAGGTGCGGACGTACGACCTCTTGGATTCCTTGGGAATTGCATATCAGAGGACGGATCATGAGAAGGCGGATACTATGGAGGCCTGCAATCGGATCGATCAGATCCTGGGCGTTGTGATCTGCAAGAACCTGTTTCTCTGCAATCGGCAGAAGACGGCGTTTTATCTGCTGATGATGCCGGGAGATAAGAAGTTCAAGACCAAGGAGCTGTCGGCGCAGATCAACTCCGCGCGGCTTTCTTTTGCCGAGCCTGAGGATATGCTGAAATATCTGGATATCGAGCCCGGTTCGGTCAGCATTATGGGGCTGATGAATGACAAGGATCATGCGGTGCAGCTTCTGATCGACGAGGATGTGCTGAAGGATCCGTATCTTGGGTGCCATCCGTGCGTGAATACGTCCAGCTTGAAGCTGCGCACTGAGGACGTGATCGGGAAGTTCCTTCCCGCCGTGGGGCATGATTATAAGACCGTGCGGCTGGTGGGGGAGGATTGAACCCAGGCCGGTGCGAATTTTCTCAGAAAGAATGATTGGTGCCTCTGTGCTTCAGATACCAGGCAAGGACAGCGATAAAAGAGATCGTCTGCGCTATGGATACGCGTATCGTCATCATCTCATCTGCGCCTGTATCTGATACGACATGCAGCAGATTCACGATGGTGTTATTGACAAAGTGATCACCCATCGCCATGTATAAATTGCCGGTGCCGGCGGTGAGCATGACGAATTTCAATCCGACCAGCGTGCTTGTGACGAGGAGCATCAAAGCATTCATTGTCGTTCCCATTAGGCTTGATGTTCCTTCCAGATAATTCCGGACGGGGCTGATAACATGCCAGATCCCGAACAGGAAGGACGATAGTAAAGCAGCCTTTATGAAAGTGCGCCTGTCGCTTAGCAGTTTCATAAACAATCCTCGGAATATCCCTTCCTCCATGATTACATTCACGATGTTTCCGATGATGCAAATAAGGAAAAAGACAAGCTCCGTTCTGTTACCGATATTCCGATCGATCGCATAAGCGCTCACGTACGTGCTGAGTGAACTGAATCTTCCTTGTGATGCGAGGATCATGATCTCTGCAGCATAGGCAAAGACGTATACCGTTAATCCGAAAACAAGTCCTTTCAGTATGTTCCATAAGCTTTTTCCGGAAGTGAAGCCGAGCTCTCCTGCAGAGTATCCGATGCGCTTGGCGCAGATGATCAGGACTGCGATCCCGAAAAGCTTATGGAGGATCGCTTCTCCGATGATGGTCCTGTCTGTGTAAAGGACGAAGTATTCTACAATGCGAGCGATAAAGCATAGAATATATATCTGAATAACACTGGTCAATTTTCTGCCTCCTGAATGATCCCTTGGGGACGGGGTTCGTGGCTCATTTGGGGTTCATGGCTCATTTTGGCGCGGAGTTGATCGCCTTTTGAAAGCATGCGAAAATATCTGCAGCTTGATACATGCCGTTTTGATCCGCGGTGAGCCCTTTCAGTCTCAAGTTGTATATTTCGGGAGGGTTCTGATCGTCAAGAAGGGTCAGCCCGCGGAGCTGCTCCGTTTTCTGATATACAAGATCGAGGCTGATCAATTCTTTTCCGGCTTTGTTCCATTTGCTGATCACAAGCTTGGCTCCGATGGGGGTTCTTTTTTCTATTGTGTTCGGAAGGCTGTAGTCTTCTGCCTCGAGCGATGCAAGCACGCTTGCAAGGTTAGAGTCGTGACCGCATAAGAATGAGAATTCTCTGCCCTCAGTCTGAAGCTCCCGCTGCATCTCTTCAAGAAGCGGATGCGCTACATTTACAGATATGAGCGGAGCGGAAAACAGGACGTCGCCATACACATCTTTAATCTCTGCGATCGATTCCCACTCTTCGGCAGTGAGATTTTTTCCAAAGGCAGCCTTTACGGGATCCGACTCCTCAAAATATTGGAGCACCAGGGCATCGCTGATCTGACAGGCGGTCTTAAGCGACCCGTTCACGGCAGGCTCCTTGCCGAGCTCGAAGGAGAATACACTGTCATCTGTTACAAACCCTTTAAAACTGCCGGTTTTGGCGGCTTCGGACTGGGGATATCAAGGACGTCGGAAATGAGCGCGTAGTTGTCGACAAGCGTCGCGATCTTCGAGTCATACAGATTATGGGTCTCTGCTTCTGCTTTGGCTGCGTAATCATCTGACATATCTGTGAAAACGGGATTGAACACGGGATCCATCGTATCAAACGCGCAGTGGGACTCGACCGGTGTGTTGGACACGGGGAGCAGGCCGGCTGCGAAGAACCGCGCTGTGGCGATCGTCCGCTGCTTGGAGTTGGCATAGATACGCACGGCTTGCTCGCTTGGCTGCGCATTTGGCGCAAAAAGGCCTTCGGACTCAAGCCATTTTCTGAAATACTGGCCCATCTCGGTCTCGAGGACACCGCCTCTGACGGATAGCTGACTTGCTTCCGAGGACCATGCAAACCACTTGTGCGGAGTCAGAGTATCAAGTACAGAACCTGCACCTGAAAGCGGCGAGCGGATATTGTGCCTGCTGAGGATCACAACCTGTTCGAGCTTACAGCCGCTACGGGACAGGGAAGACCGTTCGCCGGAACCGGTTTTGGCGTAGGCGCTGATCCCAATCGAGCTCCATAGCACCATAAGTGCGAGGAGAATCGGGAGGATGTGGAATTTTTTTCGTTAGTTGAAAATCTAACTGCAAACTGAATAAATGAGAATTCTTTTGAACGGGTAAGTGCAATATTTCGCCACTTATCTCTGCCAATCATGGATTATCTATATCAAATCTAAATAGTTCATACCTAGTTGTTAGAGCATA
>JAILQQ010000141.1 GCA_024698885.1 Lachnospiraceae bacterium
TAGAACAATCCGATATTCATCACGGCGTTCCTTTTTCGTTTAACCATTGGTCTAAATAAAACTGTTTTCCATCATAATCTGTTACTATGTAGAAGTAATTTCTCCTTACATCGCAAAGGTATTTCTCGCAATTCCTGAAAATCATATTATCATATTGTATAGCAACGGGAGAATACCTTGTCATTAAGTGCGGATTGTGGCAGTAAATGCATCTTGATACGCATTGACTTTTTAAACAACCTCCGCTTACTCCCTCAAGAGCTTCATCCTCGAGCTTCATCCCATTCATTTTGTTTTCTTTATTTTCCTTCACAAGCCTTCTCCTTTCCTTTGTAAGGCAATGAAATCGTCTGTGCGTGACACCGGTCTGCGCTTTGTGTCTTTACTCCTGCATTATTATATACGATAGGATTCCGGGATATGGCAGAAAAAATTATAATAAAATCTTCTCTCCTCTTCAAAAGTTTTTCTTTCCCGCTCTCACTCATATTTCCCGGCTATTTCAGAGGTGATCTGATAGAGTTTTTTCCTGATCCGCTCCGGTTTAAGGACAGTCACCTTATCCCGGCAGGAAAGCATCCAGACCAGCAATTCCTCATCATCCGCATATTCATGTTCAAACAGCAGGCTTCCGTCATCCTGCTCCGTGAAGGAATCCACGCCATACTCTTCCACAAGCTGCCATTTCATCGAAGGATCAAACAACGCCTTTACCCGGTCTTTCGCAGGGAATACCTTCCCGTTTGAAAGATCAGGCAGCACAACTTCACGATTTCCTTCATAGGATGCAACATGCCCTGCAGCAGCACGGACAGTATTCCGATAAGCCTGTCTATCTTCATTTCCGGGTAACGCCCCCTCACTTCGTTCGCTGCAAGTCAGCCGGCGCGATGCTTAAATAATGACTTCGTTATATCCGCTTTTCCTGTCATCAATGCCCTTTACCGGATCGATCGAAAACAGACCGTCGCGGTTGCAGTAAAAGAAGATCCTGCGGACTCCACTGATCTTAAAACGCGCTTCAGCGCTCCCTTCCGGATAGAGCTTCTTAAGCTGCATGTCATCGGATGAAACTGCCGCCGCAAATGAAATGTAATGCTCCTTCGTCATGCTGTGATCGATCTGCACATAGTATTCATCCTCAACACGTTCGATCAAACATAAGTGATGCTCATCTGTCGGTTCGGCATCTAACGGCATGAGCCGGATGCCGTGACAATGGATGGCCGCCTCGCCCATACTGTGTATCACATTCCCGCAGACAGGGCAGACATAAAACTTCGACCGCAGCATATTCGCTGATACGTTCGCATTATGAACAGTGTTGCCGGATATCAGCTCCGTAACCGAGATGCTGAACGCCTCCGCGATAGGCTCCAAAAGAGTAATATCCGGAAGCCCTCTCGAGGTTTCCCATTTTGAGATGCTTTTATCGGTCACTCCCAGCTTTTCCGCCAATTGGAGCTGTGTCAACCTGTTCTTTTCCCGCAGTTCCTTAATAACTGCGCCTGTAACATATTGGTTCATATCCGTCTCCTCCTTTTTCCATAGGTATTGCACCCTCAAATCCGTTTGGCGGCACATCGGCCTGTGCGGTAAAAAAGCCCGGCACGATGACGCCCCCTCATGCATAGATTGTAATCCGGTGCCAAAGAATATGGTACCTACCGAAAGTAGAGTTAACGCTTACTTCCGAGATTCCGAAATTTCCCTAAAGGCACCGATTATTAAATTGCTATTGACAATATACCCCGTGGGGGGTATAGAATACAAGTTTTAAGGATACCCCTATGGGGTATGCGTCGTTTTTCACATTTCCAAAGCGCGAGAGGAGATCAGGATGGCGGATTGTCGCAATACACCTGATGAAACAAACGAAGCCTGCCTTTGCTGCTCCGGCAAGCATAAGGAACGAAGCGAGAAGGAATACAAAGACCTGATGAACCGCTTAAAGCGGATCGAAGGCCAGGTCAGAGGCGTTGAGGGCATGCTCGAGAACAACGTCTACTGCACTGATATCCTGGTGCAGGTATCGGCGATCACCTCTGCACTCAACAGTTTTAACAAGGTGCTTCTGGCTGATCACATGAGGACCTGCGTGGCAGCAAACCATGAGGAAAACCTTGTGACGATCACCACCACAAAATTTTTAAATAATTCTGCCATACCCGTCGCTGTGTCGTATAATATATAAAAGCTTTTTTTCTGAAACGAGGATACCCACATGAAGCTTACAGGAAATCTTAAGAAAGAAGTAGAAAACGCGCAGACGAAGGAAGAGGCAAGGGATGCCATCAAAAAGGCAGGGATGCTGCTTGATGATGATGAACTGGAACAGGTTTCAGGCGGTATAACCCCACGTGAGCTGCATTTGCTTAAT
>JAILQQ010000155.1 GCA_024698885.1 Lachnospiraceae bacterium
ATCAAAGGAGGCTAACATGCCGAGGTTCGGCAGGATCGGCGCGTCGTTCTCCTCGTGACAGTCGCAGTTCGGGGAAACGTCCATGATCAGGCTGATATGGAAGCAGGGCCTTCCGTGACAGATCGCTGCCGTATATTCGGCCATCTTGCAGCACAGGGACTCCACGGCCGTCCCGTTGATATTCTCGATGGCATCGAAAGCGCAGGCGCCGATGCAGCGTCCGCAGCCCTTGCAGATCTCCGGATCGATCACTGCCTTTTTATCCTCTCCGTAGGAGATCGCATCGCTCCCGCATTCCCTGGCACAGCGTCCGCAGGCCCGACAGCGGGTCGGATCCACGATGGGCGTACCCTCGTTATGCTGATGCATCTTTCCCGCGCGGCTCCCGCCGCCCATGCCGATATTCTTGATCGCGCCGCCAAAGCCTGTCATTTCATGCCCTTTGAAATGCGACAGCGAGATCAGGATATCCGCGTCCATTAAGGTCCTTCCGATCAGGGCGGTCTTGCAGTACTCTCCACCCGGCACCTCTATTTCCACATCATCCGTTCCCCGCAGTCCGTCCGCAATAATGACATGGCAGCCGGTCGTAATGGTATTAAAACCGTTGAGCTCGGCATTGGTAAGATGATCCACGGCATTTTTGCGGCTGCCGGGATAAAGGGTATTGCAGTCCGTCAAAAACGGAATGCCCCCCAGCTCCTTGATCAGATCCGCCACAGCCTTCACATAATTCGGCCGCAGATAGGAATAGTTGCCGAGCTCGCCGAAATGCATCTTGATCGCCGTAAACTTCCCTTCAAAATCGATCGAACCGATCCCCGCCGCACGGCAGAGTCTCTGAAGCTTCACGCCCTGACTGGTCCCGGGCTTTGTTCTGAAATCGGTAAAATAAACCTTCGCTTTTTCCATAATACCAACACCTCCTATTACGGTGAGCATTCCTCCGGCTCCGTTTCGGGGATCCAGCCCCTTTTTTTGAAGATATGCTCGAAAACATGATGCACCAGACAGGTATACCCGCCGGGCAGAACAACGACTAACAGGATCAGATACCGGCACAGGCAGAGCCCGCCGATCAGAACCGCCGTCAAAAAGATCATCCACCCGAAATCTGCCGCAAAAAGACCGGCACCCTTGATCAGAACGTTCTTCAGAGTATCCTCAAAACGCGCCTGATACGCCAGCATGGAAATCTGCCACATGAACGCAAGCACCATGCATACAAGCACAGGATAATAAAACACGGCCAGTGCGCTTCCCTGATCGATAGCCATTCTGGCAAGCAGAAAATCAAATACCAAAAAGGCGTCTAACAGAAGGCAGATGACAAAGAGAACCGTCGCCTTTTTAAAATTCTCCGTAAACGCCTTTTTATAGACAGGAAACAGATATCCCTCTCCCTTAAAGATCCTGACGTGAACCGTATAGTACATGGCAACCGAGGCAGCGCCCATGGTGATCACCAGGACACTGCTCAGATACCAGAGGATACTGATCCAGACCACGTCGACCAGACCGCCGAAAAACCGGAATATCTTATGATCTGACATTTGTAAACCGGATCACGTTCCAGCTTAAGGCCGGCAGCTTCACCGCTGCCTTCCCGTCCGTGACAGTTCCGTCCTGAGCGGTCGCCGGAACGACATTCTCCGGATTTTCCTCCGTATTGACTGCCTTGACGTCGTCATGGTGCAGGTAAATATGCTCTACAGAGGAAAAGCTCCCGAAGGATCTTAAGTCAATATTTAACTCATAATCCTCTTTCGTATCCCGGTTCACCGCAAACACCGTTACCGAGCCCTCTTCATCCATCGTAGCCGTCGCGTCGATATAAGGAACGTCGTCATAGTCCTTGCAGGAATAGACCGGGCTGTCCACAAGCGCCCTGAGCGCTGTCCCGCGCCCGTAGGAGGAAGCATGCAGGAACGGATAGAAGATCGTCTGTGCCCAGGCACCTCCGCCGTTTCTCGTCATGATCGGCGCGATCACATTCACAAGCTGCGCCAGGCACGCCACCTTCACGCGGTCGGCATTTCTAAGCAGCGTGATCAGCATGGAGCCCGCAAGCAGCGCGTCCTCGAAATTATATATATCCTCCAGTAACGGCAGTGCCCTGTTCCACTTATCCTGTTTCCAGATTTCCTTGTCCTGTTCGTTGGAATGATACCATACATTCCACTCGTCAAAGGAAAGGTTCACCATGTGCTTGCTGTGCTTCTTTCCCTTCACGGCATCGCAGATCGAAACCACGGTCTTGATGAAGTCATCCATATCCATGGTCCTGGCAAGGAACCCGGGCGTATCGCCGGTAGGATTCCCGTAATATCTGTGCAGGGAAACATAATCCACGTTCTCATAGCAAAGGTCGAGCATTTCCATCTCCCAGCTTCCGAAGGTCGGCATTTCGGAGGAGGAAGAGCCGCAGGCTACCACTTCAATGGAGGGATCGACCCACTTCATCATCTTGGCCGCCTCATTGGCCACACGCCCGTATTCCTTCGCCGTCTTCTGCCCCATCTGCCAGGGACCGTCCATTTCATTTCCCAGACACCAGAGCTTGATGCCGAAGGGATCCTTTCTGCCGTTTGCGATACGCAGATCGGAGAATTTGCTGCCTGACGGGTGGTTGGCATATTCCACGATATCCCTGGCCTGCTCGGGCCCGCGGCTTCCCAGATTGATGGCGTACATGATCTCGCTTCCGGCCTTATTCGCCCAGTCGGCAAATTCATGCAGTCCTACCTCATTGGTTTCCGTCGTGAACCAGGCCAGGTCCAGACGCTTCGGGCGGTTCTCTCTCGGCCCCACACTGTCCTCCCAGTGGAAGCCCGATACAAAATTGCCGCCGGGATAGCGTACGATCGGAACACCCAGCTTTTTCACGAGCGCGATCACGTCCTTCCGGAATCCGAGCTCGTCCGCTTCCGGATGGGTGGGCTCGTAAATTCCACCGTATACGGCACGGCCCAGGTGCTCGATAAAGGAGCCGTAGATCCTTTTATCGATTTCACCCACTATATAATCCTTATCTAATATCATACTGGCTTTTTTCATATCTAATCCTCCTTCTGCGCCGATTTGTTTACAAATCGTGCGCTAAGGCATGAACCTGTTCATGCCGATTCGGTCTGTG
>JAILQQ010000161.1 GCA_024698885.1 Lachnospiraceae bacterium
AGACGAGATCTTCGTGATGTCCACGGACCCGATCACCGGTACGACGCATGATATCGGCGCGCTTTCCGTGCATGTGACGGCAAACGATATTGCATCCTCGGGCGCGGAGGTCATCGGCGTGATGTTAAGCGTCCTGCTTCCCGAGGGAACGGAGGAGGAAGCCCTTAAGGATATGATGCGGCAGGTTGAGGAAACCTGCGAGGAGCTGCATATTCAGACGATCGGCGGCCATACCGAGGTAACGGGCGTGGTCAGCGCACCGGTCATTACCGTGACCGGGGTCGGCAAGGTGAAAAGGGACCGGCTCATTACGACGTCGGGGGCAATGGTCGGCGATGATGTGATCGTTACCAAATGGATCGGGCTCGAGGGAACATCGATCCTTGCCAAGGAAAAGGAGACGCTTCTTGCGGAGCGTTTTCAGCCTGCCTTTATCGAGGAGGCAAAACAGTTTTCCCGCTATCTTTCCGTGGTGGCGGACGCAAGGACGGCCTGCCGTTTTGCGGTGCACTCGATGCATGATATTACCGAGGGCGGCGTTTTCGGGGCGCTCTGGGAGGTGGCGGAGGCATCGGGCGTTGGCCTTTCCATCGGCCTTAAGGATATCCCGGTCCGACAGGAAACCGTGGAGCTCTGCGAATTCTTCGGCATCAGCCCTTATGAGCTGATCTCCAGCGGTTCGATGCTGATCACAGCAGAGAACGGCTATGACATCGTGCAGGCATTACGGGAAGAGGGGATCCACGCGACGGTCATCGGCAAGGTAACGGCCGGAAATGACCGGATCCTTCGAAACGGCGAGGATATCCGATATTTGGAACCGCCGAAGGCGGATGCGCTGTATACAGCGTTATCGTAACGCAGGAAACGAATCAAAGTGCAAGCACTTAATTCGTTTCCTATAAAATAAAAAAGGGGGACGGGGTTTAACATGAGAGAAAAAATACTGACCTTTATCGAGAAGAACAGCCGTGTGGACCTGAAGGAGTTAGCGGTCATCCTCGGCATGACAGAGGCAGATGTCGCCAATGAGTTAGAAGCCATGGAGCAGGAGGGGATCATCTGCGGGTACCATACGCTGATTGATTGGGATAAGGTAACGACCGAACGGGTCAATGCCCTGATAGAGGTCCGGGTGACGCCGCAGCGCGGAAAAGGCTTTGATTCCATCGCGGAGCGGATCTATAAATATCCCGAGGTAGAAGCCTGCTATCTGATCTCCGGCGGCTACGATCTTTTGGTGTCCCTTGAGGGAAAAACCCTGCGGGAGGTTTCGGCGTTTGTATCGGAAAAGCTTTCAACGCTTGAAACGGTCATTTCCACCTCAACCCACTTTATTTTAAAGAAATACAAGGATCATGGCACGATCCTGCACCAGAAAAAAGAGGATGAAAGGATGATTATGACGCCATGAGAAATCCTCTGTCAGAGAAAATCGTTACGATCAGGCCTTCGGGCATCCGGAAATTTTTTGATATTGCCAGCGAACGCAAGGACGTGATCTCGCTCGGCGTCGGAGAACCGGATTTCGATACGCCCTGGCATATCCGGGACGAAGGGATCTGGTCGCTTGAAAAAGGACGTACCTTTTATACCAGTAATTCCGGCCTGATGGAGCTTCGGGAGGAGATCTGCCGGTATACGCAGAGAAAAGCGGACGTTTCCTATGATCCGAAAAGCGAAGTGATCATTACGGTAGGCGGCTCTGAAGCGATCGATATCGCCATGCGGGCGATGCTTGATCCGGGCGATGAGGTGCTGATCCCGCAGCCAAGCTATGTTTCCTATGAACCCTGTACGATCCTTGCGGACGGAAAGCCGGTTATTATCGAGCTGAAGAACGAAAATGAGTTCCGCCTGACGGCTGAGGAGCTTAAGGAAGCCATTACGAACCGGACGAAGATCCTTGTGATGCCTTTCCCGAATAACCCCACCGGGGCGATCATGGAGCGGGCGGATCTTGAAAAGATAGCAAATATCTGCGTCGAGAAGGATCTCTTCGTGCTGTCGGACGAGATCTATTCGGAGCTGACCTACGGAAAGCAGCATGTTTCCATCGCGTCCATGCCCGGCATGAGAGAGCGGACGATCCTGATCAACGGCTTTTCCAAGGCCTTTGCGATGACGGGCTGGCGTCTCGGATACGCCTGCGGCCCGAAGGATATCATCGCGCAGATGACAAAGATCCACCAGTTCGCGATCATGTGCGCGCCTACGACGAGCCAGTACGCGGCGGTGGAGGCGCTGAAAAACGGGGATAAGGACGTCGAAATGATGCGGGAATCCTATGATGAGAGACGGCGCTTCCTCATGCATGCCTTCCGGGAGATGGGACTGCCCTGCTTTGAGCCTTACGGCGCATTCTATGTATTTCCCTGTATCAAGGAATTCGGGATGGCCTCGGAGGAATTTGCTCTGAAGCTGCTTGACGACCAGAATCTGGCAGTCGTGCCGGGCTCTGCTTTTGGCGGCAGCGGGGAGGGGTTCTTACGGATATCCTATGCATATTCGCTGAAAAACCTGAAGATCGCCATGGAAAGGCTGAGCGCCTTTTTGACGAAGTTAAGGGGCAGCGCTTCATGATCCATATCGTACTGTTAGAGCCGGAAATACCCGCCAATACCGGTAATATCGGACGGACCTGCGTAGCGACGGGCGCGAGACTTCATCTGATCGAGCCGCTTGGCTTTCATCTCGATGAGAAAAGCCTGAAACGGGCCGGTATGGATTACTGGGGACAGGTGGATTACAGACGCTATATCAATTTCGAGGATTTTCGTGAGAAGAACGGCGATCCGAGACTTTTTATGGCGACGACCAAGGCAAGAAGGACCTACTGCGATGTTTCCTACGGAGAGGAGCCTTATATCCTTTTCGGGAAGGAGAGTGCGGGTATCCCCGAGGAGCTGCTGACAGCCCACGAAGAGGAATGCGTCCGGATCCCGATGCTTGGGGAGACGCGGTCGTTAAACCTGAGCAATGCCGTGGCGATTGTTCTTTACGAAGCCCTCCGGCAGACGGGATTTAAGGGTATGCGGACAGAGGGAGAGCTCCACCGGTTGCAGTGGGCATAGCGCTAATCAAAATCCTTTGATTTGGGCAGCGTAAAGATAAATTCCGTTCCGACGCCCTCGGTACTGATCACATTGATATTCTCGTTATGGGCGCTTATGATCTCCTTCACGATGGCCAGACCCAGGCCGGTGCCTTTCTTATCCTTTCCCCGGGAAATATCGCTCTTATAGAAGCGGTCGAAAATATATTTGATATTTTCCTTCGGGATCCCGATCCCGTTATCCTTGACCGAGACGAAGACCGTCTCGTTTTTTTCTGTGGTCTCTACCTTGATCACGGAATCCGGGTCGCTGAACTTAATGGCATTGTCGATCAGGTTATAGAGCACCTGCTGGATCTTTCCCATATCGGCGGCGACGAACATGGCGTCTCCGGTCAGAAGGAGCTTAAACCGGAGCTTCTTCTGCTTGCAGATCCCTTCAAAGGTTTCCGCCGTCTTTTTGATCACGTTATTGATATCAAAGTCCGTGATCTCCAAAAACATCCCCCCGTCGGACAGATTATTTAAGGACAGAAGGCTGTTGGTCAGCTTGGTCAGCCGGTCCGTTTCGTTTAAAACGATGCGGATATATTTTTCATGCATCTCAGGCGGGATCGTTCCGTCCGCCATGGCCTCCAGATACCCGCGGATCGAGGTTAAGGGCGAGCGGAAGTCGTGGGAGACATTCGCGATAAATTTCCGCTGGTCCTCTCCGGACTGGGAAAGACGGTCAGCCATATAATTCAGGGAATCCGAGAGCTTGCCGATCTCGTCGGAAGAATGGACTGTCAGCTTATAGGACAGGTTGCCGCCGGCGTATTCTGTCGTCGCGATGGCGATTTTCCGGATCGGCCGGTAAACCGTCAGGGTAAAGACGATCAGAATGATCAGAGACAGCGCGTACAGGATCGCCGCGGTGATATAGAGGATGCTTAAAACTTCGTCGCGCCTGATATAAAGCTCGCTCATCGGGGTATGGATCACGACGTAGCTCATGACCTGAAAATCGGAATTGATGGGGGAAAGCACCGAGAGCATATCCTCCGAGAACATATCGTAGAAGCGTCCGGTCATATAGTTTTTGCTGCCGGTATCCGTCGGATCGAAGGATTCGATCACGGTGACGGCTTCATCGCCTTCCGCGGCGGTATTGCGGGAATTATAGATCAGCTCGCCGTCCTTGTTCACGATCCAGACAACGGCGCCGGTAAAATGATCGATGGCCGCTAACTGCGTGGTGACGTACTGTGTGGAAAATTCGGCGCTGTGCAGGCTCTCCGCGTACCGGTTCGAGATCAGGTTGGCCTCCCGGTACAGGGAATTGGCGGTATCCATCAGAATATCGTCAAATACAAGGCGGGAGGAAAAAAGCGCCACCGTCAGAAAGCCGAGGAGCCCGAAGATCAGATACGCGATGATAAATTTGATATAGATCGAGTGCTTCAAGACGGATTATTTTACCTCAAATTTATAGCCGATGCCCCATACGGTGGAAAGCCGCCACATTTCATGATCCTTGATCTTTTCCCGCAGCCTTTTGATATGCACATCCACGGTTCTGGTATCGCCGATATATTCGTAGCCCCAGATATGATCGAGAAGCTGCTCCCTTGTAAAGACCTGATTCGGCGAGGAGGCCAGAAAATATAAAAGCTCCAGCTCCTTCGGCGGCATCTCGATGGATTTGCCGTAGTAGATTACCGCGTAATTCGTCAGATTGATGGTCAGGTCGGGGTATTCCACGGATTTGATCTCTGACTGCGGATCCTCCGTTCGTGCCGCGCTGCTGCGGCGCAGAACGGCCTTGACTCTCGCGACCAACTCCTTGGAATCAAAGGGCTTTTCAATATAATCGTCGGCGCCGAGCTCAAGCCCCAGCACCTTATCAAAGACCTCGCCCTTGGCGGACAGCATGATGATCGGCGTCATGGATTTCTGGCGGATCTCCCGGCAGACCTGATAGCCGTCGATGCCCGGCAGCATCAGATCCAAGAGGATCAGGTTCGGCGCATAGCTTTCAAAGGCCTTCAGAGCCTCTTCTCCGTCCTGCGCGACCTGGGTATCGAAGCATTCCTTTGTCAGATACAGCGAAATGATCTCCGCGATATTCGCGTCATCGTCTACGATCAGTATTTTCTGCTTATTGGCCATATTTTTCTCCCGCGCAACCCTGCGCTATTTAAAGGTTACAATGGTGACGCCGGCATCTCCCTCCCCGTATTCCGCAAGCCGGAAGGCGGAAACGTATTTCAGGCGTTTAAGCTGCTTCCAGACAGTGTTGCGAAGCGCTCCCGTTCCCTTGCCGTGGACGATACGTACACTGCTTAAATGCGAGAGATAGGCATCATCCAGGTATTTCTCCAGTTCATAAAGGGCCTCGTCAGTGGTCTTTCCGATCAGATTGAGCTCCGGCGAGATGGTGGAGGCTTTGGAGAGTCCGTAATGGGCGCCTGCCTCCCGCCGCAGCTTTTGCGTTTCCTTTGTTTCGATCAGCTCTATATCGGGTAACGTTGCCTCTATTTTCATAATGCCGCACTGGACAAACAGCTTTCCCTTCTGGTCCGGCGGGGAAATGACCCTGCCCTCCAGATTCATGGAAATGATCTTTACGTCGGTTCCGGGCTTCAGATCCGCCGCTTTAAGCTTCTTTTTATCCTCCGTATCTTTTGGTACGGCGATAGCGTCGGCGTTTCCCTGTCTGAGTCTGCTTAACGACTGCCGCAGCTTATCCCGCATTTTCTCCATATCCTGGATATTGCCGGATTTCTGAAAGGCTAAGATCGCTTCATCCGCGGTTTCCTTAGCTTCCCGCAGAATATCCTCCGCTTCCTCCCGCGAAGCCCGTAAGAGCTTATCCCGGGAGTCCGCAAGCTTTTTCGAGCGGGTCTCATATTCTTCCTTCAAACGCGAAAGCTCCGCTTTTTCCCGATCGATCTCACTTCGCACGTTTTCGAGCGTTACCCTTTCGTCCTCGAGCTTTGACAGGACATCCTCCAGGCTTTCGTCCGTTTTGTCGATCTGTTTTTTCGCGTTTTCGATGATATAGTCCTTTAACCCCAGTTTTTTCGAGATCGCGAAGGCGTTGCTCTTTCCGGGGACACCGATCAGGAGACGGTAGGTCGGGGAAAGGGTTTCGATATCGAACTCGCAGCTGGCGTTCTCCACGCCCTTTTTGCGCAGTGCATAGACCTTCAGTTCTGAATAATGCGTTGTGGCGACCGTTGTGGCCTGCCGTTTTCTCAGCTCGTCCAGAATCGCAATGGCTAGCGCCGCTCCCTCGGTAGGATCCGTGCCGGCTCCCAGCTCGTCAAAGAGGCAGAGAGAGGACTGATCGGCTTTTTTTAAGATCTCCACGATCTTTTTCATATGAGAGGAGAAGGTGGAAAGGCTCTGCTCGATACTCTGCTCATCGCCGATATCCGCGTAGATCTCCTGAAAAACCGACAGTTCCGAGCGGTCAAGCGTCGGAATATGGAGCCCGGCCTGTCCCATCAGGGATAGCAGACCGACGGTCTTTAAGGTGACCGTTTTGCCGCCGGTATTCGGACCTGTGATGATCAGCATTTTAAAGTCCCTGCCGATGCGGATATCGGTAGGAACGACCGTATCTTTGGGCAGCAGGGGATGTCTGGCTTTGCGCAGGGAAATGATCCCTTCCTCGTTATACAGAGGCTTGGTGGCGTTCTGCTCGAGCGCCAGAAAGCCCTTGGCAAAAATAAAATCGAGACGCGTTAAGGTCCTGCTGTCTGTCGTAAGCTCCTGAAGATGCGCACCGCAGGAAGCGCTAAGTTCCATAAGGATCCGCTCGATCTCCGCCTGCTCCTGTCCGACAAGCTCCCTGAGCTTATTATTCAGCTCGACGATCGCAGCCGGCTCGATGAACCAGGTGGAGGCTGAAGCCGACTGATCATGTACCATGCCCGGAACGCTGCTCTTATACTCGGCCTTTACGGGGATACAGTATCTTCCGTCCCGCATGGTAATGACATTGTCCTGGAGAACGTTTTTGTACTTATTATTGACCATATGGGTCAGATCGGAATGTATTTTGTCGCCGGTAAGGCGGATCTGCCGGCGGATATGCTTCAGGGTACTGCTTGCTTCATCGCTTATCTCATCCTCGGAAATAATACAGCGGTTCAGCTCCTTCGCAAGCTCTGTCAGGGGTTCGAGGGAATCAAAATAAGGGCTCAGCGTATCCGGCTGCTCCATCGTTTCCTTACTGCGTCCGTAGGCCTTGATACGGTTCGTGTTTTCAAGGAGCTTCGCGATCCTGAGAAGCTCTCCGGCATTTAAGGACCGCTCGATCTTAAGGGCGGCAAGACAATCCTTGATATCAAGGCACCCGGAAAAAGAGACGGCACTGTTTTTCAGGAGCCTTGCCAGCGCATCGGCCGTTTCCTGCTGCATGGTTTCTATGACCTCGGGTTTTCCGGAGGGAAGAAGCTTTAAGCACATATCCTTTCCGGCGGCCGAAGAGGCTTTCTCGGAAAGCATCTGCAGGATCTTATGAAATTCCAATACCTGGGGAGCTTTACTGTTCATGCTCATAAGTTTATCAGAAATTGAGGAACAGCGCAATCAGCCGAATTGTTCCTATTGTTTTTTGGTTGTATCTGTTATATAGTAAACGCAACAAATAATTGCGTTTAAGGTAATACGTATGAATCCTGATCAACAGCAGAATACATATCAAAATAACGAAACCTACGAGTTTATTTCGGAAACGATCAAAAAACGTCCGGTCAATAAGCGGCGGGTCGTGCTGAAGACGCTTTTTACCATATTTTCCGGGTTATTGTTCGGTGCGGTCGCCTGCTTTACCTTTGTATGGCTTTACCCAAAGGTGCAACCTTACTTTCAGGTGGCAGAAGTTAACGAAATCCGCTTGAATACTGATAGTCTGGCTGAACCGGAACCTACGTCGGCGCCTGTGCCCTCTGAGATCAGCAGAGAGCCGGAGGAAAAGAAGGAACCCGCCCCGGCAGAGAAAAAAGAGCAGACGGCGCCTTCTTCCGAAAAGCCCTCCGATGAGGAACAGAAGCCCGACCAGAAGACGGCGGATGAGGTGACGGAGACCGGGAAGCAGGAACAGGAAGAGCCGGATACGAAAAACCGCGCGGCAAAGACTGTATCCTTAGCACAGGAAGAGGACGAGAAGGCGTCCCAGGAGGACGAGAAGACGCCACTCCCGGAATCGGAGGAACCGGAGCAGACGGCTGTCGTTACGGTGTCGGGCAAAACGCCTGAGGCCGCCGCGCCGATGGAGAAGCAGTTGGAGATCAATGACTATACGCTTCTGTATCAGAAGATCGGGGATGTGGCCGAGGATGCGAAAAAAGCTATGGTTACGGTAACCGGCGTATTCTCTGACAGCGACTGGTTCCAGAGCAGCTATGAAAGCCGCAACCAGACGGCAGGCCTGATCCTTGCGGATAACGGAAAGGAGCTTCTGATCCTTGCCAGGACAAGCGTTGTGAAGGACGCGGACAGTATCCTCGTCACCTTCTGCGACGGAAAACGCTATCCGGCCTCTCTGAAAAAATCGGATAATAACGTAAATTTATCCGTTGTGGCCGTGGAGCTTGAGCTCATGGACGAGGATACCAGGGAAGCGTACGAAATGGCAGAGCTTGGAAGCAGCAGCGCAAAAAATATCAAGGGATGCCCGGTGATCGCGATCGGTGATCCGCAGGGCGTATCCGATTCCATCGCGATCGGCCAGATCACTTCGAATTCGATCGTGGTGGACAAGGCGGACAGCAATGTATCGATCCTGACGACGGATATATACGGTTCAACAAACGCAAGCGGCGTACTCTGCGACTTTGACGGGAAAGTCCTCGGGATCATCTGCCATGACGGGACTACGGCAGATACGAAGAACCTGATCCGCGGCTATTCGATCTCGGATCTGAAGACCTCCATCGAAAAGATCTTAAACGGCCAGGACCTGGCTTATCTCGGTATCCAGGGGACGGACGTTACCGATGAGATATCGGATCTTTACGGTATTCCCAAGGGCGCCTATGTGAAGCAGGTAGTGCCGGATTCTCCTGCTATGAAGGCCGGTATCCAGAACGGCGACGTGATCGTTAAAATGGGAACCAATGATATTACTTCTTTCTCGGACTACCGGGACGCGATCTTACGCAGCCAGCCGAAGGATATTTCGACGGTGACGGTAAAGCGGCTCGGAAAGGAAGAGTATGTGGATATTTCCTATGAAATCGTGCTGGATAAGCTGTAAATAATAACCATTGAATTTAAAAAGAGAGTGGGATCTGTTTTATGAAATATATTGAAGCATTTCATGAAAGCGATAATATCAAAGACGTATATCTGGTGAAGCAGAGGACTTCGGCGGTGACAAAGAACGGGAAGCCCTACGATAATGTGATCCTCCAGGATAAGACCGCTACCATTGAAGGAAAGATCTGGGATCCCAACAGTGCGGGAATTGAGGATTTTGAAGCGATGGATTACGTAGAGATCACCGGAATCGTCAAGGAATTCAATTCTGCCCTGCAGATCAGCATATCCCGGGCGAGAAAGGCCGGAGAGGGCGAATATGATCCGGCGGATTACCTGCCGGTGAGCGGGAAAAACGTTGATGATATGTACCGGGAGCTGCTTTCGTATGTCGAAAGCCTGACCAATCCGTATCTGAAGAAGCTCTGCGGCGCCTTTTTCATCGAAGATAAGGAATTTATCGAAAAATTCAGGAAGAGCTCTGCCGCGAAATCGATCCATCATGGCTTTATCGGAGGCCTTTTAGAGCATACCCTGAGCGTTACGAGGCTGTGCGCCTATTATTGCAAGGCTTATCCGGTCTTAAACAGGGATCTGCTGCTTTCGGGAGCTATGCTTCATGATATCGGGAAGGTGAAGGAACTGTCCGCGTTTCCCGTAAACGATTATACCGATGACGGGCAGCTGCTCGGGCATATTGTGATGGGATACGAGATGGTGGCGGAAAAAGCAGCGGCTATAGAAGGCTTTCCGGGGCAGCTCAGGTCGGAGCTCGAGCATTGTATCCTGGCACATCATGGAGAATATGAATTCGGTTCGCCGAAGAAGCCGGCCCTGATCGAAGCCATGGCCCTGAATTTCGCGGATAATACGGATGCCAAGATGGAGGCTTTTACGGAGCTTTTGAACAGTAATGCCGGCCGCAGCGGCTGGCTTGGCTTTAACCGGATGATGGATTCGAACGTCCGGCGGACCAGTGAGTGAGTTGTTTATGGAATATCGGAAAAACTGCACGGTGGAAGTGGAAATAATTGATATGAGCGAGAATGGAGAGGGTATAGGCCGTATGAAAGACGGATATACCCTTTTTGTTAAGGATGCGGTGATCGGAGATACCGTAACGGCGAAGCTGACAAAGACAAAGAAGCATTATGCGTACGCCATACTGACGAAACTGCTGACACCATCGCCCTTCCGGGCAGAACCGGTTTGTGCGGAGCACAGACGCTGCGGCGGATGCCGTCTGCAGGCACTGTCCTATGAGGCGCAGCTTTCCTTTAAGGAAAAACGGGTGCGGGATGATCTGATCCGGATCGGAGGCTTCGCGGAGGAAGAAATTGACAGGATCTCAGAGCCTATCATTGGCATGCAAGACCCCTGGCGCTACCGGAATAAGGCACAATATCCGGTTGGATACGATAACAGTAGTAATATTATATCAGGATTTTATATATCCAGAACCCACGATATAGTCGCACATAGCGACTGTTACCTTGGACCGGAGGAGTACAAAATTATCAAAGGTGCCATCATGCGGCATCTTGAAAAGCATCAGATTGCTCCTTATGATGAAAAAACGGGTAACGGACTCGTCAGACATATTCTGATCCGAAAAGGCTTTGGGACGGGAGAGATCATGATATGTCTTGTGCTGAATAAAAAGAGGGTGAAACCGTCTGCAAAGGGAGAAAACGGCGTTGAAAACTATATTCCGGCACAGAATGAGCTTATCGAAGCGCTGAAAAGGATCCCGGGGGTCTGCAGTGTCTGCGTGAATCTGAATACGGTACGCTCCAATGTGATCATGGGGCCCGATACGGTGACGCTTTGGGGAAGCGATGTGATCCGTGACGTGCTCTGCGGCCTTACCTTTGAAATTTCCGCTCCTGCCTTTTATCAGGTAAATCCGGTACAGACGGAAAAGCTCTATGCGCTGGTACGGGAATTTGCCGGTCTGACCGGAAAGGAGGAGGTCTGGGATATCTGCTGCGGGATCGGGACCATCACGTTAGCGCTTGCTGGCGGCGCGGCAAAAATACACGGTCTTGAGATCATTCCCGAGGCTATTGAGGATGCCAAAAGAAACGCCGTGCTGAATCATATCGAAAATGCTTCATTTATCTGCGCTGCGGCGGAGGAATATCTTCCCCTGCATCAGAAAGAGCTCTGCGCGGATGTTATCATTACCGATCCGCCCCGCAAGGGCATGGATGAAAGAAGCCTGCAGGCCATCGCCGCTGTCTCTCCGAAAAAGATCGTATATGTGAGCTGCGACCCTGCGACGCTTGCCAGAGACCTGAAATTTCTGCGGGAGAAGGGTTACCGTCTTGACCGTCTCCGCCCGGTGGATATGTTCCCACAGACAGTTCATGTTGAAACGGTATGTCTTTTGTCCAGACTTTCTGAAGCGAAGCATCATATCGAGGTTAAGGTGGATATGGATGAGCTGGATCTGACAAGTGCGGAAGCCAAGGCCACTTATAAGGAGATCCAGGACTGGGTGCAGAAGAAGTACGGATTTCATGTGACAAATCTGAATATTGCGCAGGTGAAACAGAAGCGTGGGATCATCGAGCGTGAGAATTATAATAAGGCGAAATCCGAGAATAGTAAGCAACCGGGATGCCCGGAAGAGAAGGTTAAGGCGATTGAGGATGCCATGAGGCATTTTCAGATGATTCCATAGGATTCTGGGATTTGAGGAAGCTCGGGAGCGAGAGGAGTGAATACTACAGATGGACGACAATTATATGAAACGTTGTTACGAGCTGGCG
>JAILQQ010000253.1 GCA_024698885.1 Lachnospiraceae bacterium
ATACAGGCCGGGAGCAAGTGTATGGGGGGTATTTTCTATTCTTTTCATATTCATAGGAATGTCCTTTCTGTGGGAATCATAGATTTTTACTTTCATTCCGCGTCGGAATTGCGCAAGCAATTCATTATCAGGACATTTCCCATTTACCGGATCTAAAAACATATTCATCCTCTAAGATAATCAATCCTGTTATTTCATCATCAATTTCTCCGTTATTAATGAATAGAGGGAAAAAGCCAATCAGTTAAAGGTGTAAAAAACTGAATTGCGCGGTTACGGAAAGGAAGCAATAAAAAGCGGCGGCGCATCATATGATCGGAGCAAGAGTATGGATATCAGGAAAAAGATAATAAGCATCACATGGGCGGCGCTCCTGGCCGGAGCGGTTTTTTCACAGACGGTTTATGGCTCTCAGAGCTGTGAGCATGATATCAATTACTGCTCAAACGGGGATGGGACGCATTACGTTTATTGCGCACAAGCAAGTTGCGGCTATGAGCGGACCGAGGACTGTGCATATCTGGATGGATATTGCCCTTACTGTGGATACGCTTTTTTAGATGACACCACTTATACAGAAGCAAAGGGGGAGGGAATTAAGGAAGAGCCCCAAAAACAAAACGAAGGGAAGATAGAATCAGGCTCCTATGATGGACCCGTTGCAGAATCTGAAGCGGCTGCTTTCATTGATAAGGCCGCAGAAGGAAAGGAAAGCACTGATATAGCTCCTTTGGGATACTCCTGCGGAGCTGTCGGAGCTGACGGGGGAGTAGTCACGGACTGGTATCAGTTTGAACCGTATGAGATCGTCATCCTTGCGCAGATCATGAGGCATGAGGCAGGGAACCAGCCGGAGGCCGGCCAGATCGGGGTGGTGGAGGTGATCCTAAACCGGATGGCATCCCCTTATTTTTCCCAGAATACGGTCTCCGGAATCGTATACGCGCCAAAGCAGTTTTCCTATGCAGAAAACAGCAGGACAATCGTTCCGACCAAATATGAGCTTTCCCTGGTCAGGGACATAATTCTTGGGAATAAGCGTGTTTTCAATGATCCGAACATCCTGTATTTCAGGAATACGATGATCACAAGCGGGTTTTCGACAAGCCTGCCGGTTGACTGGGGATCACATAAATATGCGACGTATATTAAAGATCATGCTTTTTATTATCAATAAAGGGGATAAGCGTAGTGGAAGAAAAAAAGGGACTGGTAGAAAGGATGCAGCTATCCGTGGAGGATGCTTATGACAGGGTGCTGAAGTCGGATGCGTATGAATCCTTCTGCAGGGTCATGGCCTGCTTCCCGCAGTTTGATATCCGCAATCAGATACTGGTCTGGCTGCGCGCTCCGGAGGCGGAAAGCATTGCTTCCGAGAAGGATATCCAAAGCATTGGTGGCGGCCGGTTGAAAAGGGGGAAACAGGTTCTGCTTCTGGAGCCCGAGGTAACGATGAGGATGTCTGAAATGGAAGCATCAGAGCCCGGACAGGCTGCTTTTGATTATAAATACAAGGCAGGTATTTATTACTCTGTTTCGGGGATCAGCGCTTTTTCAGGGGAAAATGATTCAGATCATTTTATCGGGCGCTTCCGACATTATACCCAGGCGTCTGTGGCGGAGGATGACAGCTGCGTGAGAGGCAGGCGGAACAATTCTCTGTATGACGCCCGCCATAATGTACTGTTTCTGAGGCCGGGGCTTGCAGAGGCGGTTAAGCGAAAAGAACTCCTGCATCAGATGATCGAATACCTGTATGCAAAAAAGATCAGTGATAATCCTGATTTTTTCAACAAATATGCAAGGCCGGATACGCAGGGGAAGGAGCTGGCAGACAGGGAATGGGACAAGAAATACCTGATTGAATACTGTGCTTATCTTCACTTTGGGATTCCCTACTGCAAAGATTCGATCCGTCTTGTGGTCCATGATCTGGAAGGATACGACAGGGAGCAGCTGCGGGATTTCCTGTTTGAGTGTTCACAGGAGTTTGGAGCCTTGATCAAAGCTATGAGGAGGAGCTTCTTTTCCTTCTATGAGGTGTTTCTGGCCAGGGCCTTTGTCTTTACGGAAAACCAGGAATGGATCCGCATGACGCTCCGTACATTCCTTGAACAGGTCAGGGAAAACCGCAGCCGATACGAGAGCCGGTATGTGACCGCCTTTACACAGTCGATGTTCCGCAACATCCTTTTATTACCTGCGGAGGGTCTGAATGAGATGGCTGAAAGCATAAAAAGCGGAAGCCTAAGCACCTTTCCGGTCATCTATACGGAGAAGTGATTGCGGCATAAAGCACCGTTTATGGTAATGACAGTTTAAAGAGCTGATGTCCGTCAAGTGCTTTATCCGTTATTAATTACTGAACGAACATGAGGGAGGTATAAAGACATGATTGATGAAAAGAACGTTGTTACTGAAAAGGACATATTATCCGAATGCTGCGGGCTGGACGGGGAGGGCTTTCCCAAGGCGGCCATTATGGTCAGGCTCAGCTTTATCAAAGCGGAGAAAGGAGAAGAGGAGGCCATCTATGATGAGATCCTTATGGACGAACCGGCTGTTCAGATATTTCGGTCACCAGCTCTGACTATGGTGGATCTGGTCTTTTCGCCGGAATCCTTTCAGCTTGCAAACTGTTTTGCCAGGATGCAGGAATTTATACACATTCAAGCGGGCGAGGAAGAAAAAAACGATGATATCCTGCCGACGATCTTTTTAACGATCAGCCCCAGACAGTATATGGATCGGTTCTTTTGTACAGGTATGCATGGAGCATATTACCTGATGCCGTCGAAGGCGGGCTATAAGCCGGATACGATCCGCTTTATCTTTAACAGCGCTATGTTTGGAACATATGTAACAGAAGAGGGGAGGGAAACGAGATGATGCCGCAGAAAAATATGAAAACAGAGAGGATACCCTATGCGTTTCAGCCGATCTTTGAGATCGGGGCCATGGGCTCTGATAAACGGATCGGTTATGAAGCCCTGATGCGCCCGGAACATAAAGCACCGGCAGCATTTCTTGATTTGGCAGTAAAGCAAAGGGATACGCACAGGCTGGAATTTCTGACGTTTTACAACGCCATTACGCAGTATGCGGAAAGGAATCTGGATGGAATGCTCTTCATCAATTCCTTTCCGTATGAGGTCCTGACGCCTTTAGAGTATCGGGAGCTCTATCAGATCATGCCGGAAAGGCTTAAGGGAAATATCGTGGTTGAAAATCTGGAATATGGCGATCGGATCAGCCTCCTGCTTTTAAGCAATAAGGTGTCGCATTTGCGTGAAAACGGCTTTTTAGTGGCCTTAGACGACTTCGGAATGGGGATCAATTCGGTAGATGTGCTGAAGCTTATGCAGCCGGATATCGTAAAGATCGACCGGTATTATGTGGCGGGCTGTACCAAGAATGCCATCGCCCGCAATACCATCGAGATCGTCATCGAAAGTATCCGCTCCAACCACAGCATCGTGCTGGCCGAGGGCGTGGAGACAGAGGCGGAATATCTTTTCCTGAAAAACCATGCGGATGTGAAGTATATGCAAGGATTCTACCTTGGGATACCGGAGTAAAAAGAAAAAGTATATCAGAAAGAATGGATAATAGAAGTAAGGCGGACGCTATTTCTGAGCATTGTATTTTCTGCAGACCTCTTCAAGCTTTTGAAAATCAAGGCATCGTGCTCGTGCCTGAAATGGGTCGCCGCTTTTGTAAAGATTATACAGGACATTGGCTTTGTTTATGATATCGGTGCTGTTTTTTTGGCACCAGTTTATCTCCCTCTGGCAGAGCTTCTTGTAATGCTTTATTTCCGGAGTGTCTGAAGGATGAATTGCAATATCAAGTTTTCGAAGCTGGGCATCAGTTACCGGGATCATCATGTTGAAATCCAATACGCCGATCAGTTTACCCTTTTCATCGAAGATCTTGGTGAAATCAATAGTTCCCTTCATATCGGTGTGTTTTGGCTTCGGGTGGCTTAACGGAATGCAGTATTTATGCTCGTCACAGATCACGATTATGCCCAGGAATGCTCGGCTTGCTTTACCTATCTGTGGAGATACGGAACGAACCCGATCATCTTTTTTATGAAGATTACGGATATATTTCATATCTATTGTGTAAAGTGCTAATCGTTCCTGCTTGATTTTTGGTTTTTTCTCTTTGGAAGTATTATTCATTCCATTTTCTCCAGAGTGAGATCCAGAGGACTATGTAAAAGAGCCGTGTGTTACCACACAGCTCTTACAGTAGTTCCGCCCTTTCGAGTAGCTCTACGCTTTTATCGGTTCCACTTCAAATAGGTAGGACTCACCTTTAACTGTATTGTAAAGGGTTTGTTCTATCTTGTCAACGAGATTTTTTGAACCGGTAACCCTGCGACCGTAACCCCCGTTGAAGCTAAGACTTATAAGGATATTATTCTGGTTGAATCATATATCTTTTGGTGTGGTGTTCTATATTTCTCCGTTATCAATAGTTGAAACAGAAACGTGGACAGAATGTGAGGGAAAACGGCATGGCAGAGGAAATGAGCGTTATAGGAGCAGAAAGCGGTTCGGATTTAGGGCAGGAGCTTAACATATCCCTTTCGGAAGCCGACATTGACGAGATTCTTGGGAGAGAAGGAGACCGGGGAGAAACTGAAGAGCCGTTAGCCGATGATGAAGAGGATGCTTTGAATGAGGAGCCGGTTTTTCCGGATACGGATTTACAAGGAGCCGAAAAGAGCAGGAGGAAAAAGAAAGACCGCAAAAAACGCCGAATAAGGGAGAGGAACGAAGAAACGGAGAACATGGCGGAGGATACGGAGGACCGTATTGAACCAGTAAACGGCGTAAACGCTGTTTCGGATCAGATATATTACCGGGATGGAAGCATAAGTGGCGATAGTGTGCCTGAAGGACATTTGGGCCAGAATAAAGACGTAATTTCTGCGAAAGAGCAGAATTTCATCTGGACGGGAATCCTCTCAACTGAACAGGGCATAGCCGGGAGAACGCAGGAAAATACAGATGCGGATGAGAATGCAGCGGCAGATATCAACGCAGATGAAAAGAGTTCTGTCCAATCGAAAACTTCACAGTATAAGAATGGAGAGGGTATAGATCGAATTATCGGTGATAACACAGAGCCTGAAAAGCTGTACAAGCTTCCACCGATGACGGAAAGCTATGATTCGAGAGCCATGGAACCGCATGAGGAATCGGGACAGCTTGGAAACACGGGGCAGGGTCGGATATCTCCAGATGAACGCAGTTCAGGCATCCTGCATCAGGCAACGGTCAGCCCGGAGACAGGGATTTCCTTAGAGGCGGTCGTAAACCCGTCCGCCTTTTTCTGGAAGATAATGGGTAGTGATATCCGGGAGAACCTGGAGAGGGCAGGGGAGCATATAGAAAGTTCTTTTCGGAGGATGCTTCCGCAAGATGAGAATGAGGCAGGGCGCGGATACTCTGCGATGAAGAACCACTTTATGTACCAGTGGGGACAGATCCTTATACAGAACGCAGGAACCGCCTCCGCTGCAAAATGCTTTCTGCAGCAGGAGAAAATGATAGCTTCCCTGACTTCGGCGCTTTCCCGAAAGCTTATGGATGTCAACGGCTACAGCGGTATGGATACCGGATTGACAGCTGCCGCTCTCAATTCCCTAAGACAGCATGAGCTGGCAAAAAAGCTTAGGAATAATGGCTTTTCCTTGAGCGAAGTCCATCAGATCCTGAAAAACAGGAAGGATATTTATGAACGGATTGCCCTCCGGGCAGAGCTGCAAAGAACCGTTGATAATTATCCGCAGGCATTCAAAGAAGGCATAAGCCTTAATTCCTCCGACCGCTTTTTTGATACCGGAAATTATCAGGAGATAGCGCCCCTGATCAGTCGTTATCTGAGATTGTCAGGTCTCAGCGAGGGCTTTGTCAATAAGATTGAAGGACTGTCCGCAAAACAGTTAGAGCTTCTTTCCGGCAGATCCGGATCATTATATCGGAAAAATCTGACTTACAGGAAGGAAAAGGCTCCTCGGATAAGATCAGTCAGGAGGGGAATCGGCGGGAACCGCTTTTTGAACAGGTTCGGATCTGACGCGGATGATTTGGATGAAGCAAAACAGATAGGAACGACGCAAGAACAAACGCCGGATGATCCGTATTTTGAAGAGGATAAGCTTACAGACAGAAGCAGGCTCCAAGCTCGCAATCGGATACCAGGGACACGGGAGAAGATAGGGGCTTCCGCATATGCAGGAGCAGGCGGAAGCCACGCAAAAAATCCGAATCAGGCCGGAAGGCAAAGTCTGAATAAGTATGATGAGAATAATGCCAGCCAATCCGGTAACAGCAGTTTAAATCAGATAAAAAGCCATAACAGGAATCGGAATACAAACCCAGGCGGGGATTCTCTGTCAGGAAAAACCAATGGAGTATACCATCACGGCGACGTTGGATTCCATTCTCCCGGCAGGATGCAGAAGGCAGCGATCTCGTATCTGGGTAAGGCAAAAAAGAACCGGGAGGCACAGAGAAGGATTTCCAGAGGGATTCAGACAACAGCACGGATGGCCTCCGCATTTTCACGATATGCCATTCAGGGCTCCGAAAACGGAAGAGCCGTACTGAACGCTTTGGGTGAAGCCAGGACATCCGTACAGGTATACCGGGTCGGAAAGGCGGCAGCGTTTTACAGTGCGGTTTTTCTGTCTAAGCCGACCAAGCTTGCGGGCAAGATCGGGCTTCAGTCTGTCAGGACTATGGGAGGGCTCTTAAACAAGGTCCCCGCCATTCAATTTGTAACAAACAAGGCTTCTGTCGGTATCAACCTTGTTAGGAATACGGCCGGGAACGTGAAAAAGACGGCCACCGCTCCTTTACGGGCCGTGCAGTATGGCTTCCGCAACGTCAAAGCTTCCATGGCTGAGAAGAGGATACAGCGCAAGGAAAGGGTGGCAGGAGGGATCAGGCGTACAGCCAACCGGTTCGTCAGAACGGTATCACAGACAAAGCTCGGAAAAGCAGCCGTAACAACAGGCAGGGCCGCAGGCTTTGCAGGCAAAGCGCTGTTGACGCCGTTTCGGCTGATCGCAAAGGCGGTGAATCTTCTGAAGAGGGGCTTCCGAAGGATCGTTGCCGTATGCAGCGGGTTTCTGGCGGCCGCGATTTTTCTGTATCTGATCGCGGTTTTTCTCGTGGCCGGACTGAATGCCCTGCTTGAGCTTGTTTCAGGTTCTCTTTCCGCCGGGGAGGAGGTCTTTCAGGAAATCCAGGATTTTCATGAAAACGTGATCCTGTATAAGGAGCTTTCGGATATGCACCGGGATGTGGATATGCTTGAGGAGCTGAACCGGGAGAGACGTGAAGCCGCAGCAGAGATGGGACAGGGAAGACCGAAGGATCCTAATGTTCTTTACGGGCATACGATCGACAGATACGGATCACCGGATAACAGTCTTTCCGGCTGCAGTATTCATTACATGGACGGCTACGGACGGGAGATCCCATCGGGGAGCTCCAACAGCAAGGACATCCTGTCTCTTGCGACGGCGATGGCGGACAATGAGATCAGCTATTATGACCTGGAGATTTTTGAAACCCTTCTGATCGATATGTATGTCCTGATGAATCCCGATTATCGTCCGGGAGAAAGCGATCCCTGGCAGTTTTCCTATAAGGAATCAGACCCTTATATCTGCGCATACGGCTGTGCCTCATACAGCTATGCCTGCAATGACCACAGCGCATATACGAAATGGCAGGAAATGGCCGCTTCGGGATGCGGGTCCTATGCGGATCTGGTTCCGGAAACGGCCTATGGATGCCAGGCGGACGAAAGCGGTTATCTGTCGGATCATGAAAGCTGGCTCTATATGGAGCCGGAATATCCGACCCCTTCTGAATATGAGGACGAGGAAGGCTATTATCTTGCACTTGACGAATATTATGAGGCTTACAATGACTGGCTGGGCGGAGAGCCTGAGTGGGAGAGCTATTATTACTGCCCGGGCCACTTTGTGCCGACCTGTTACGGGCATAAGGACATTGATATTTATGTAACACTTTATGACCTCCATTATGTGACGGACAATAACCTCTATCCGCCGGAATGGGAAGGCAGGCCTTATGCGGATATGATACGGGGCTTTGTGGAAAACGGAGGCTTCATACAGGAGAAAAGCGTAATCCTTGCGGAAAACTATTATAACAATGACTGGCTTTCCTGGTACAACCTTCCGATGGAGGGCTCCGGCGGCTTTGGAGTCGTCGATCCGCTTTCGGAGGAAGAGATAGAGGACATCCTTGCAAGGTTCGGGGGAGACAGTGACGCAGTCCGGGATGCCATTGTCCAGTATGCCCTTGAGGCAGTCGGAAAGATCCACTATTACTATGGCGGACATAACGCTCTGCCAGGTTATGAAGGAAACCATTTCGGCTCCACCGTTTCACCGGATGCAAAGGGCAGGACCAAGAAGGGTCTTGACTGCTCCGGCTTTGTCCAGTGGGTTTATAAGAGTACGGCCGGGGCAGGGCTTCCGAGCACCACCGCGGGCTATGCCGGCTTCAGTACGATCAGCCGCTCGCAGTTAAAGCCCGGAGACCTGGGCTTCAAAAAGCCTCCCGGTGCAGAGGACAACCACATCGGCATCTATATAGGCACGGACGAGAACGGAAATGATCTATGGGTCCACTGTACGGGGCAGCCCGTCAATAACGTGGTAGTGAACAGCTATGGCTTCCGATTCTTTGTCAGCCCGCTGGGATGACAGAGGGTGCACGGAAAGACGCTGTGGAAAGGATCAGTTTATATGAAAAAGGGAAAACTGTTCTGTAAGGAAGAATCGCAAAGCTGTCCCGTCATGTCAGATCCGGGGAAGTGTTATGAGAAAAACGGGATTCGCTATGAGAAGCATGCGGTGCACGGCGGGCTCCTCGGTATTTTTTCCGGAGAAGAATGGTATCCGGTGGCTGAGGATGATCCGGACGGCTTCTTCCTGCTTGCTCTGTTCGGAGGGCCGTTCGGGCTTCATAAGTTTAAGACCGGCCAGATAACAGCAGGGATTTTGTACCTGATTTCCTTCGGCGGCCTGGGGGTGCTGTACATCACGGATCTTATTTCGATGCTGCTTGGAACCTACTGCCTGAAGCAGACCATATACAAAGAGGACGAGCAGGGGCAGTTTTTGAAGCGCACCAGAAGGATCTACATGGGAAAGCCGGAAAGGATACTGTGCAAGCTGGTGTATACCACGATCGCTCTTTTGCTGACATACTTTGCTGTCCGGTACGGTTATATCCGGTTTACAGGAAGGGCATATGCCCGCCTGACGGAATCGGCTTATGAAAGGATCATGGAGCTGTCGGAGAGCGCTGAGGACAGTTTGAACGATACATTGTTACAGCTTGACGATACACATCATACTTTAGAGCCGGAATCAGGTAGCTACTGAAAAAACGCAGTAACAATTCAGGTTTTTGACCTGAATTGTTACAAAACACAATTCTGTGGACGGAAAACGAGGGAGGATCTGTCCGGAAAGGAGGAGCTTATGGCAGAGGATATGACGGCGGTTCACGCCATGTCTGATATCACAACCGGAACTACAACGGTTATAACGGAGCTTCTGCGGCTTTTAAACTGCATGATGACGGATCTTGCGGGAAGATCATGGGCTTTTGAAAAGGAGAATGATCCGGCCGCAGGCTATCAAAGCCTGGGGGCGTATGTTAAGAAGGGCGGTCTTTTAAGAAGCGATACGGTAGATAAGGCGGATGAGCGGCTGTTCGAGGAGCTGTTAAAACAGCACCATATCCCCTATATCTGCAACACGGTCGGAGAAACGGAAACATTACAGGACAGCGGTAAAAGGGAGCAGTGCATTTTCACGACAAGGGAAGCCGATGCGCCGTTAATCTCAGATATCCGAAAACAGTATCTGAAGGAATTATCGGAGCGACTGAAGAAAGAGGAGCTTCAAAAAGCAAGGAACAAAAAGGAACAGGAGCAAAGGAAGGCTGTACCGATACCGAAAGAATGCCTGCAGACAGAGGAGCCGGATGAAAGCCTAAGCTTTGACAGGCGCTGAGGATTCCAAAAGATCAGGATTCTTGCTGCCGCTTATGAAAGACTACGAGGAGGTATCACTGTGAAAAGAAAAGGCCATACC
>JAILQQ010000221.1 GCA_024698885.1 Lachnospiraceae bacterium
GAGCGGCAAGTGATATTGTCCACATCGATCTCATGATACTGTCCATCCTCTTCAATAAACAATTTCATAGCTACAATATCCGGGAAATCCTTTCCGTCAGTTGCATCCACGGGCTGCATCTTTCTCCCGAGCCAATGCTCCTTCACCAGGAGCACTTTGCCGAATCGAAAGTCTTCGTCTTTTTCCGTCTTTATCATTTGCAGCCTTCCCATCAAAATACTGGGTTGTACTTTAATCATCGCAAATCCTTTCGTTCACCGGTTTTCTCCTGCTTCTTCGTCAGTATACCATACCGGCCGTAAGATCCGGTCGCCTGCCAGGCGACTCCACCATAGCAACAGGATCACTTTATCTGGGAGATACCCCGCCCCCGGAAAATGGACGGCAGATACTTCCATATGGCTGCTGACGGTTGCGATGATATGACCTATGATGGCCATTCGGTTCCCAGAAGATACAAATACCGCCTTTATTGTCATTTAAAGGGCATCTCTTCCCGCAGGAAACACAGTTTGACTTCGTGCAAATATTTTCATATGTTTTGTTTTCACACCAAATACCCATTTAAGCCTCCTTGTCACTCTCAGTCTAACAGTTTTCCAAATAATACCGGATTCAAGCGCTTGAACTATCCAAATTGTAGAAAAAGCCACCGGTATAATCAACCTCGCCGGTTACGATTCGTAACCTATCTGTCCCTGCCTCATTAACAGTAAGTTAAGCTACCATCCAGTCCACCTCCTCCATAAGATAAGGCATCAAAATCACCGATAATCGTTTTTTCATTCACCTTCTCCCAATCAAGCATCATTGCTTTAACTGCTTTCGATTATATGCCTCTTTCCAGGCATATACCATCAAGCGTTCTTTGATTCCCTCAACCTTTCGTTGAACAGAAAAAAGGCACCGGATTTCTCCGATGCCCCCTTTCGAATCTGCTCTGCTTACCCTTTTTTGGGCACTCCGAACCGTTTTCTGATCTTCCCTGCCAGCCCGTTCCTTTCCCATTCTCCGGGAAAGCTGTAGAAATACTCCAGAGTTTTCGGCTCCAGCTTCCAAACGGTATGCAATGTCTCCTCGATCTCCTTTTCCTTATCATTCGACGCCGGTGCATAATTCCGGGCGAGGAACTCCTCTACCTGCTCTTTCGTAAACCATCTTGCACAGTTATTGAGGTTCTTTTCGGGTAGTTCTTTGAAGAATTCTGCCATCGGGTCATAGCAGTTATACTCTTCGTCCATAAGATCCGCCATCGCCTCAACTGCTTCATCGTCGTCCTTGTCTGTATATTCAAAGCTTGCGGCCATTATCTCTTTAAAATCCGGAAGTTGCGGGTAAATAACAGATAAGAAACTCTGCGCTCTTGCTGTCGTGGCATCCATGCTTAAGGATTGATAGATTTTTCTGTCATGCCAGTCATCATCCATGTTTTCAAAGATCTCATCATATTGTTCCAACTCCTCAATAGCACCGTCATTAGATCTATGCACCATCCGGCCAATGAGATCGACAAAGCAGCTTTCTCCCAGGACATCATAACAGGTCGTTACTGAAATGCTTGTACGATCCAAGCCCGGAAAATCCGTCAGAAAATGCTTTTTTAAATGATGAATGTAATCAATCCGGAAGGCTCCATGATATGGAAGCTTCCAAAGGATCTTTCCAAGCTCATCCTGATCGATTTTCTCCTGAAGGGAAAGGTACTGATCTCCCAATCGCATCTCCAGTGTCTCCGCTGATTGGATTGCCGCCATATCGGGAAATTCCTTGCAATTCTTATAGGCAATTAGTCCTTTTGCGGTAATGATCACACTGTCCCTTTCTTGACTCAGATAATCCGTATACTGCTCACGCACGACTGCCCCGATCCGTTCCAGCTTGAATATCTCATTGCACACTCGGTCTGCAGACATCCCATAAAGCTTTGATAACAGATCACTATAATCAACGAAGCCCTTCGATGCAACCAGAATGCTCAGAATTTCTTTGCCGACTTCACCGATCTTTCCCTCCTGATCTATCTGATCCGCGGTAATGTCCTGTCCCAGAACGTTTGGAAGCTGCTGTACCGTGTTGACATTTGTAACTCCCTCCTTCTCCCATTTGGAGACGGCCTGCGGCGTTACATGCATCAGATCCGCCAGTTTCTGCTGGCTGATGCCTCTGGCCATACGGATCTGTCTGCAACGGATACCATATTCTCTTGCAAAATCTCTTTCTTCCATTTTTTCTGCTCCTTTTCTCATCAAAAACCCGGGCGCCGTGCTACGATACCAAGTATACTTCCCTTCCATAAACTTTTCCATCAAATGATCGTTGGATGCGTCAACGCATCGTTGACAGTTCTTCATATTAGTGGATTTCTTTTCGGAAATACTTTTATTCAGCGCTCTTCCAAGGATCGCCATCACTTTCAGTTTATCTCTGGTCTCACATGGATAACACGAAAGGTGTAAAATTAAAAAGACATCATCCTTTTCCATGCACTAGCATGTTTTCGGCATTCCTGTTCAGAACAGACTCTGCGTACTCCTCCCCGTAGCGTTCCCGCAGAGCTTCCGCTCCGATTTCAGCCTCCGGAGATTTATAATCCAGATTATGCGTGTCTGTACCGACAAAATCTACCAGCTTTTTTCTCAGGAACAGATTGGCCAGTTCCTTCCGTGAGCTTCCGGTGGCAAAGCCTATATCCTGCTCAACGCTGAAAAGATTTATCTGGGTAAGACAGCCCAATTCCTTCATTCGGATCAGATCATTAAGAGGATCATCATAAATGGCCATATACCGTTCAACATGGGCGATGATGGGAGTGTATCCTTTATCCAAAGCGTACTTAAGGCAATAGCTCATTTCCTCCATTCCCTTTGTCCCGTAAGGATCAAACTCAAGCAACACATACCCGGTTCCGTTCATATTCGGGAATACATCACTCCTGATGTTTTTTAGGATCCTATCCATCTTTTCCTTATAGCACAGCACCTCACATCCCTTATACAAAGACAGGTCCGGATATCTCTCCTCCGCCACCCTCTTAAGCTTCTCGAATCTCCTGTGATAGTCCCTGTAGAAATCTATCATTCCATAGCTGTGATTTGTACAGAATATCCCGCGGACTCCCTGCTCATAATCCATCCCCATAAGCTCCAGAGACATCTCACTGTCATAGGCACCATCATCAATGCCATAAAGTATATGTGTATGTATGTCTATAATCCTCATGGACCCTCCCATTTATAAACATCCTTGTTTTTATTTCAAGGTGTGGCATTATACTGTCTCTGATCGGAATATATCCTCACCCTTATTCATCAGACAAAGCTTTTCTATCCACTCTCTTCGTTTGATAACAGTCATCCACTCCTCCGGGATGCCATCATATCCGTAATACAATGCAGCCAATCCGCCGGCGATCGCTCCGACCGTGTCGGAATCATCTCCCAGATTCACCGCTGTAAGAAGGCACTCCCTGAAGCTGTCCGTCCGGATCAGAGACCATATCGCTGCTTCAAGGGAATCCACCACATATCCGGTACTTCTGATCTTTGCTTCCAGAATCTTCCTGAATTCCTTCAGATCTCGAAGTCTTCCGTAATAAGCCAATTCGACCCGGTTTGAGATATCCTGCTCATAGAAAGCAAATCCCTTATCCAGACCGCTCTGCAGCCTATCATTCAGGGAGCCCTCTCCATCAAGGATCTCCTTTACGCAGAAATAATACAGTCCGCAGGCGATCTTTGCTCGGAGGTGATTGTGCGTCAACCCGGATACCTCATGCACCATCTTCACAGCCTCGGCCTCCGGAAATCCTTTCTCATACACATGCAGGCACACCGGCATGATCCGCATCAGCGATCCGTTCCCGTTGGAATGCTCCGATCTGCCGCCGCAGGTCATCGGATCCTTTTCCTGCTCAAACCTTTCGATCGCCATGGAACAGGTATTTCCCATATCAAAAGCTTCCCCAAACGGCGTATACTCTCCGTCCTCATACCAATCGACAAATCTTGTCATGATATCTTCCAGATCCACCCCTCCCAGTTCCCGGATGCTGTCCTGTGCTGCCAGAGCCATGCTGCTGTCATCCGTCCAGGTCCCCTCCGGCATATGATAAACTCCGCCTGACTCCATTCCGGTAACGGGTCCGCCTTTTCGATCTCTGATCTCCTCCCGGCTCATAAACTGCACCGGACAGCCAAGCGCATCACCGACCACTACCCCCATCATTCCATCAAGCCAGATATTTCTCTTCATCTTCCGCCGCCTCCTTTTCCTTTGATGGCTCTATTATAGCAGATCGCGACAATGGACCGGTCGCCTTCAAAGCGACCGGCCAAAACTTACTTTTATTCTTATTCATTTTCAACATTTCTGTCCCTGTTGAGTCTCACCCAATTTACCAGTCCGATCATAGCCATGATAAGATAGATGCTTCTCTTCGTAAGATAAACCGCATCAAAATGAGTGATATACATTCCGACAGATACAATATCCGTGATGGTCCACCACACATACTGTTCTCTGTAGCGGAACAATTCCAGAATCGTGGCTACGATCCCTATGCTTAAAGTAAAAGCATCAAACCACGCTACCTCTCCCCCGATCCTCACCAGTATCATATGATACACGCATGCCGCTCCGATGACCAGAGCGGCGCAGACCGCATTCTGCCATAGCTTCAGCCTCTTTGCCTTTGTCTTCTGCGTGATTTCCCGGTCTCTATGTTTGGCCCAGTAATACCACGAGACCAAGTTCATTGGGATATAGAACAGTATCTCCAAAGCGGCTGTCCCCCATATATGCCAGTACACAAGGTAGACCGCGTACACAATGGTATTTACCGTGGCAAAAGCAAAATTGCTTATGTTGGCCTTAGCCGTAAAGAAGATGCAGATTACACCGCATACGGCACTGATAAAGTTGATCACCGTAAGCCAGGCTGGGTTACCGTCAGCCGATCCTTCCGTAAATCCCAGTACCATTGCCCTGGCTGCGATAATGATCATGACTGCACCCATGAGGTATTCATACCATTTGAGTTCCTTAAAGCTCTTTTTTATGTTTGCGCCGATTTGTTCAAGTTTCAAATCATCCATTTTGCCCTGCCCTCTTCATTTATCATCCTGCGGATCTCGGTTCCGCTGATCGGGTAGTGTATCCGCTTTACATCTACCAGCCTGTGTACTGCTTCCGGGTATGCATGGCTGAAGTATTCCCCATAAGACTCCTCGCTGCTGTATACCGCATCCAGCCGGTATCCTAGCAACTGTCTAACCAACGGCGTCTCCGCCTCCCAGTCCTCAGAGCCATCCGGCAAACGGAGCCTTGTGGTGTCGATCAGGGACGGAATAACCCTTGCGATCCTGCCTGCTTCTTCACAGATCTTATACATCTGCCTGGTCCGATCCTCCACCGATAGCCAGATTACCGGCTGCTCCCTGAGTATCCTTTTCTCTTCGGCTCCTCCCCAAAACAGGATCACATACACAATTTCACATTCCCACGCCGCTGTCTCCACGCAGAATCTGTGTCCCTTATGAAACGGAAGGAATTTCCCGCCGTACATTCCCGTCTTATACTGCTTCATCAATCTGATCCCTTATCCCCTGTGGCGTCTTTTATAGTCATCCTTAATAGCACCGAGCATATCTCCGTCGTCAAACGCTTCCTCCATCATCTCTGCGCTGGCACAGGCTCTTGCACGGCTGACCATCTTCGACATTACGCTGAAATTGAGAGCTGTTCCGGCACTATCACACTCATACCTCACTGCCCTGTTTGCCGAGACCCCGAACCTTCCGGCAACTTCTACCGCATCGATATTCGCCCCGAGGAAAATGAACTCCCAGTGCTGCTTCGTTTTCTTCTTCTCCACCATCTTTTTGACCTTTTCATAGGAATACTTTCTGCTGGAATTCTCCATGCCGTCCGTTGTGATGATGAACAGGGTCTTTTCCGGTTTTTCCTCCTCCGGCATCTCCTTCTGAACCTTTCCGATATGATGGATCGCGCCTCCAACCGCATCCAACAGCGCCGTACAGCCCCTGACGTAATAATCCTTTCCCGTGATATCCTCGACCTGATCCAGGCTCTTCCGGTCATGGAGAATCTCTGTCCGGTCATCAAAAAGAACCGTTGAAATGATGGCATCTCCTTCCTCCTGCTTCTGTTTTTTCAGCATGGAGTTGTATCCGCCTATGGTATCTGCCTCCAGCCCGCTCATAGAACCACTTCTGTCCAGAATGAAAACAACCTCCGTCAATCC
>JAILQQ010000034.1 GCA_024698885.1 Lachnospiraceae bacterium
AAAACGCCGGTACTTAGGCTGCGTCTTTTGCAGCCTTATGTACCGCTGCGTTTTTTTGAAATGATTCGGTCTAAAAAACAGACCGAATCGGTGCGAACTGAAGTTCGCACCTAAGCGCACAATCTGCAAGCAGATTGGCGCAGGCGCGCAAGCGGGCCGAGTCGAATTTGTCAATTTGAGCAACGGACTCCTGAAGAATGGATTTTATCAAAAATTGAATTCTATGGGGAATTTTGACGAAAAGAAAAGAATCCTGTATCATATGATTTATGGATTTACAGCGAAATTGCATGATAAAAGGGAGAAGCTGATCGGGGAGCTTCCAGAGATACCAAGAGGAACGAAATATGCGACTTAGGAATATTACCGGTTCGCGGGAGATGATCGCGGAGAATGCGTTCGTGATCCACGAACCGGAACGATATAAAGGGAACTTTGCGAAGGAAATATTCGGTAATGATTGGCCGTTATATATAGAGATCGGTACCGGCAAGGGGCAGTTTATCCTGACGTTAGCAGAACGGGAGCCTGCGGCCAATTTTCTCGGACTGGAAAAATACTCCACCGTTTTATTGAAGGCTGTCAGGAAAATGGCGGAAAAGGAACTTCCGAATCTGCGCTTTATCCGTATGGATGCGGAATATATCCTGGATGTTTTCGGGGAAAATGAAATTGCGGGGATCTATCTGAATTTCTCTGATCCCTGGCCGAAGGACCGGCATGAGAAACGCCGTTTGCCGTCCTCCCATTTTCTGGAGAAATATGAGAAGCTTCTGAAGCCTATGGGAGAGATCACCTTTAAGACCGATAACCAAGAGCTTTTTGATTTTGCTTTGGAAGAAGCAAAGAAGGCTCATTGGGAATTATTGTATGTGACAGGGGATCTGCATCAGGATCAGGAGAAAATGCGTGGAAATATCATGACGGAATATGAGGAAAAGTTTTCCGCTCTGGGCAATCCGATCTTTGAGTATATCATACGAAAAGCATGAACGAAAAAAACCGTAAATCCATTATTATCAGCATAGGGATCTTTTTAGCTGTTCTGGCAGCGGCGACGCTCTTTGGCGTACTCTATTTCCGGCTTCAGTTCCATAAACTCCCGGTATTATATCAGGAAACGGAAAGCTTTGACCATCACTACGCTTTTATCTGCGGCGATATGCAGGATCATTTTCATAACGCGGTTTATGAGGCGGCTAAGGATGCCTTTGCGCAGGACAATGATTATCTGGAATTCATGGGCCGGAACCTGAATACCAACTATTCCCGTTATGATCTGATGAAGATCGCCATTGACGCAAAGCTTGACGGGATCATCGTGGAATCCAATGAGAGCGATGAAATGACAAAGCTCATTGACCGGGCTGATGAAGCCGGCATTCCGGTGATCACTTTAGGCGTTGACAATACTTCTTCCCGAAGGAAATCCTACGTCGGCTATGGTTATTATGAGGTGGGACAGAATTACGGCAAGGAGATCTTAAAGCAGGTACGGGACGAAACGCAGACGGTTCTGATCTTAATGAGCGTCGATGCCGAGAACCTGAGCCAGAATATCATTTTCCAGGGGATCAAGGATACCATTGATAAGTCCGAAAGCTCAAAGTATTTTAAGCTCAGGACCATGGCTGTCGAGGAGACCTCGACCTTCAGCGCGGAGGAAACCATCTCAGGCCTTATTATGGGAAATGAGGAGCTGCCGGAATTCATGATCTGCTTAAATGAGCTGTATACTACCTGCGCGCTGCAGGCGTTAGTAGATTACAGCCAGGTGGGAGAGACCAATGTTTACGGCTTCTATACGAATAATACGATTTTACAGGCCATCGAGAAAAATATCCTTTCGGGCACCGTTACCGTAGATACAAAGCAGATGGGGCGCTACTGCATGGAAGCCATGAAAGAGTATGAAACGGCGGGCTTTGTCAACGAATATATGCCGGCGGACATTACCGTGATCACCGGTGAGAATATCGATGAATATCTGGACCGGGAGGTGCGTTATGAAGAGTAAAAAACCGGTATCGATCCAGATGAAGCTTCTTTTATCCTATACGGTCACCTCGCTTCTTGTCATTATCGTCAATATTCTGCTGTTCGTCAGCATCAACGGTATCGCGGAGGAGCTTTCCCGGGCGTATGAGACGAATGTGCTGCTGAATGAGCTTACCGATTCTCTGGAACGGGTTCAGAGCAGTATGACTGAATACCTGAACACGAAGGCAACGGACGCTATCGAGCGCTATTATGATACGGAACAGGAATATCGGGATGATCTGCAGCGGGTGGTCGAAGGAAGCCAGAATTCGATCGTCCTTGAAAATATTCTGAACCTTTCGGATACTTATTTGGAGACCGCGACCGATACCGTGCAGGCCAAGCGGAGCCGGATCGTTGATAAATACAATGTTTCCTTTGAGGAGGCGGAGGAGCTTTACGGCTATATCAATTCCTATATCTACAGCCTGAACAACGAGCAGTTCCGCTATAATTCCACGAATTACGCGATCTTACAGGGATCTTTGAGGAATCTTGAGTTTCTGACGTTAACGATCCTTCTTGTTGTGACGGGAGTTAATATTCTGCTGACCACCTTTATCACGAAGAATATTATGGATCCCGTGCAGGAGCGGGAGCTGATGATGGAGGCGCACTTAAAGGACGCGGAGTTAAAGTATCTGCAGGCACAGATCAACCCGCATTTTCTTTTTAATACGCTGAATGCCGGTGCGCAGCTTGCGATGCTTGAGAATGCCGACCGGACCTGCGAGTATATCCAGAATATGGCGGCTTTTTTCCGCTATAAGATCAAGCGGGATGAGAAGGATACGACACTTTCCGAAGAGATCGGTCTGGTGGACAATTATATCTATATTCTGAATGTCAGATTTTCAGGGGATATCCATTTTGAGAAGGATATTCAGGAGAGCTGTGTGAATACCCCGGTACCGGGGATGATCCTGCAGCCGATCGTTGAAAATGCCGTGAATTACGGTGTACGCGACCTGGAGCGGGAAAAGCTGATCTCGCTCAGGGTATTTAGCGAAGAAGAGGAAATTAAGGTAGAGATCTGTGATAACGGGATCGGTATGACGAAGGAACGTATCGCCGAGGTGATGAGCGGGGAGGCTTCAGCCGCAAAAGACAATAAAAATCTGAGCGGGAACGGCGTCGGCCTGATTAACGTGATCTCAAGGCTCCGCTTGTTTTATAATGTAGAAAATGTGCTGACGATCGAGAGCGAGGGTCCTGACAGAGGGACGAAGGTGACGATCCATATACCGAAACGTATCTGAACGGCGCTGGTTTGCGTGGCATGGGGGTTGATATATGATATGGAGGAATGGCAGACATGTACAAGATCATGCTGGCGGATGATGAGGGGATTGTGATCGATTCCCTGAAATTCATTATTGATAAAAGCTTTGAGGGGCAGTGCGAGGTGGCTTCTGCCAAGACCGGCAGGCAGGTCATCGAGCTGGCGGAGTCCTTTAAGCCGGATATCGCTTTTATGGATATCCAGATGCCGGGTATCAACGGGATCGAGGCCATGAAGGAGATCAAGTGCTTCAACGCGGAGATCATTTTTATCGTCATGAGTGCTTATGATAAATTTGATTACGCGAAAGAAGCCATCGGCCTCGGGGTCATGGATTATCTGAACAAGCCCTTTACGAAGGAAATGATCGTTCAGACGCTGCAAAAGGCCATGGATCAGATCAGACGCCGTAGGGAGCAGCGGAGCCGTGAGCTTCTGATCCGGGAGAAGATTGAAACAGTAACGCCTGTTATCGAAAGCGGTTTTATTTATTCCGTGCTTTTTCAGGAGAATTATTCGGAGGATGCTGCAAAGTATAAGGAGCTCTTGGGCATTAAGGAGGACTACGGCTATATGCTGGTGGTTGCCGCCGGCTCCCGCGAGGAGGGACTGACGAATCCTGTGGGCGAGGGGATCAAGCTGCAGGAGCAGTACGGCAGGATCCGGGAGACCATCAAGGGAAGGCTGAACTGCGTCGTCGGTCCGCTATTGTCCAATAAGATCATCTGCTTTATCCCGGTTTCCGAGAATCTGAACAGCTATGCGGACCGCGTGGATATGATCGAGAAGGCGGAGCAGTTAAGGCTCGAGCTTGACGAGAGGACCGGAGAAGCCTTCCGCATCGCGATCGGCGGCTGTGAAAGCATTCCGGGACTGCCGAACTCTTACCGGCAGGCGCTGCAGGCTTTAAAATTCTCCTCGCAGGAGGTGGCTCACGCAAAGGATCTGCCGGTGGGCTGCGCCTATGAACCGGATTATCCGGTCGACCTGGAGAAACGATTGTTCCTTGCCATTGAGAACGGAAATCCGGCCGAAACCGGAGAGTTTGCGGAACAGTATTTTAACTGGATGGAACAGACCTATCCGGAGCGGTTCACGGATATCAAGCTGAAATGCCTGGAATTTGTTCTGTGGGCGGAAAGACTGGCGTATCTGGCGGGCGGCATGGTCTACGTCTTTACCTACCGGTCCGCGTATCTGCCGACGGTCGTCGGTTTTTCCGATCTGGGCGAGGCCAGGCGGTGGTTTGTGGACAAGATGGTGGAGGCCGCCGGCAATGTGACGCATAAAAAGGAGGAAAAGGTCGGCAGTACCGTTTCCGAGGCCAGGCAGTACATCGAGAAGAATTTCGCGAAGGATATCTCGCTTGACGACGTTTCTTCCCATGTGGACGTGAGCCCCTATTATTTTACGCGGATGTTCAAGGAGGAGACCGGGGAGACCTTTATCGAATTTCTGACGCGCCTTAGGATCAGCAGAGCCAGGGAGCTTTTGACGGATCCCCGCATTTCCATCGGCGAGATCGGGCAGGCGGTGGGTTATCTGGATCCGAATTATTTTTCTCGGATATTTAAGAAAAATGTTGGATTGACGCCCAGTGAGTTTCGTAATTCGGTCGGAGAACCGGCCGGATCGATATGAACAGATACGAGTCGGGAGAACAAAAATGAAAACAAAGCTTCTATATATAATACGGCTTCTTCTTTTCATGATCAGTTTAAGCGTCCTTGCCGGCTGCGGCAGCGCCGGATCATCGGAGCCTGAGGGGAAGACGGACGGTACGGATGACGATACGATCCGCATCGGGATTACCTTCGACAGCTTTATCATCGAGCGTTGGGAGCGCGACCGGGATATTTTTGTCTCAAGCGCCAAGGATAAGGGAGCAGAGGTTAACGTCCAGAATGCCAACGGGGATGTGGAAAAGCAGAAGGAGCAGATCCAGTATTTTATCGAAAAGAAGATGGACGTGATCGTGATCATCGCCGTTGACAGCAACGCGCTGTCTTCTGAGGTCAAAAAGGCCAAGGAAGAGGGGATCAAAGTCATCGCCTACGACAGGCTCGTTATGGATGCTCCTCTGGACCTTTATATTTCCTTTAATAACGAGACCGTCGGCAAGTTCATGGCAGACGCGATCATCGACGGGATCGGCGGCAGCGGCGAGATCTTAAAGATCAACGGCCCGAGTAAGGACAATAACGTTTCACTGGTGAACAAGGGCTTTGATCAGGAGATCGCCTCCCATGATATCCGTGTGATCGATACGTATTACGCATCGGAATGGAAGGGGGAGGAGGCCTTTAATTATCTCTCGGAGCATCCGGCCGAGGCGGCGAGGGCGCAGGCGGTCATGTGCGGCAATGATTCCCTGGCCGGCCAGGCGGTACGGTATTATTCGGAGATCCGGCGGGCCGGGCAGATCCCCATTGTCGGCCAGGACGCGGACCTTGACGCCTGCCAGCGCATCGTGGAGGGAACGCAGGCCATGACGGTTTATAAGCCGATCGAGCGGCTGGCTAAAAAAGCCGCCGACTGCGCGATCGAGCTGGCCAAGGGACATTCGGTATCCGAACAGCTCCTGACGGATTCGGATTACGAGGTTCCGTATCTTTATATCGAGCCCATTATGATCAATAAGGACAATATTGACGGACTGATCATCGGAAGCGGATTCCATCTGCGGGAAGACGTCTATCTGAAAGAAAGGAAGCCTTAGCATTATTTTGCGAAAAGGGATCATCAGGACAAGATTGTGCTGGAATTTGTTAAGTTTATATAAAAAATAAGCAAGTATTTCCTATTTTCCTGTTAATTTTTTATGATACAATGGATACAGTTACAATGAATATGTCCCATCAGGGACATAAATAAACAGGGAGGAAGAGAAATGAAAAGAAAACTTCTGAGTATGTTATTGTCAACAGCTTTGGCAGCATCCATTCTGGCAGGCTGCGCAGCGGCTCCGGCTACTTCAGCTCCGGCTGATACGGCAGCTCCGGCTGAGACCACTGAAGAGGCAGCTCCGGCTGAGGACGCTTCTGCAGGCGGTGCCGGCGGCAAGATCGGTGTTTCGATGCCTACGAAGGATCTCCAGAGATGGAATCAGGATGGTGCGAACATGGAAGAGCAGTTCACGGCAGCAGGCTATGAAGTGGATCTTCAGTATGCATCAAACGATGTTCAGACTCAGCTGTCTCAGGTTGAGAACATGATCTCCAGCGGCTGCAACGTTCTGGTTATCGCTGCGATCGAGGGTTCTTCCCTTGGTGAAGCTCTTGACATGGCAAAGGATGCCGGCATCCCCGTTATCGCTTATGACCGTCTGCTGATGGACTCTGACGCGGTTTCCTACTATGCAACCTTCGATAACTACAAGGTTGGTACCGTTCAGGGTACTTATGTAAAGGATCAGCTCGATCTCGACAACGTTGACGGACCTTTCAACATCGAGTTCACCGCAGGTGATCCCGGTGACAACAATGCCGGTTTCTTCTTCAATGGTGCGTTCGACGTTCTGAAGCCTTACATCGACGAAGGCAAGCTCGTTGTACAGTCCGGCAAGACCAAGTTTGAAGAAGTTGCTACACCGACCTGGGGAACTGACGTAGCTCAGTCTGAGGCTGAGAACAGAATCTCCTCATTCTACACCGACAAGGATATCGACGTATGGCTTTGCTCCAACGACTCCACCGCTCTTGGTGTTGAGAACGCTCTGGCAGCTAACTACAACGGCAAGTATCCCATCATCACCGGTCAGGATTGTGATATCGAGAACACGAAGAACATGATCGCCGGCAAGCAGTCTATGTCCGTATTCAAGGATACCCGTACTCTGGCAGCTCAGGTTGTTAAGATGGTTGGTCAGATCCTGAACGGCGAGACGGTTGACGTAAACGATACCGAGACCTACAACAACAACGTTATCACGGTTCCTTCCTATCTGTGCGAGCCTGTATTCGCGGATGTGAATAACTACAAGGAGCTCTTAATCGATTCCGGTTACTACACAGAGGATCAGTTAAAGTAAGGATCAGAACCTGAAAGAGAAATGGAAACAGGATTGTTTCCGGTATTTACAGGCGGGTTTGCATAAAGCCCGCCTGTTTATTCGCAAGGCATTTAATGGAATGGAGGGATATTGTTGGGAAAAGTCATACTTGAAATGAAAAATATCACGAAGACCTTCCCAGGCGTTAAGGCTCTCGACAATGTAAACCTGCAGGTGGAGGAGGGAGAGATCCACGCATTGGTCGGGGAAAACGGTGCCGGAAAGTCAACGCTGATGAATGTACTGAGCGGCATTTATCCATATGGAACCTATGAAGGCAGTATCATATATAACGGCGAGGAATGTCAGTTCCAGAAGATTAAGGATTCCGAAAACAAGGGGATCGTTATCATTCATCAGGAGCTGGCCCTGGTTCCTCAGATGTCCATAGGGGAAAATATGTTCCTCGGAAACGAACGGGGAAAGAAAAATGCAATAAACTGGAATGAAACCTACGGCGAAGCAGACAAATACCTGAAAATGGTAGGATTGTCCGAGTCGTCGCATGTATTGATAAAAGATATCGGAACCGGTAAGCAGCAGCTGGTGGAGATCGCGAAGGCACTTGCCAAGCACGCAAAGCTCCTGATCCTCGATGAGCCTACCTCTTCCCTGAATGAAACGGATTCCAGAGCACTTTTAGATCTGATGTTGGAGTTCAAGAAGCAAGGCATGACGATGATCATCATCAGCCACAAGCTGAACGAGGTCGTTTATGTGGCGGATAAGATCACGGTGGTCCGGGACGGATCTACGGTGGAGACGCTTGACTGTCATAATATGGAGATCGATGAGGACCGGATTATCCGGGGCATGGTTGGCCGTGAGATCACAAACCGTTTCCCGAAGCGGGAGAATGTGGCTATCGGCGATGTGAATATGGAGGTGAAGAACTGGTCGGTTCATCATCCTGTATATACGGAGCGGAAGGTGGTGGACAATGTCAGCCTTACCGTGCGTGCCGGCGAGGTCGTCGGTATTTACGGGCTGATGGGCGCGGGCCGTACCGAGCTTGCCATGAGTATCTTCGGACAGTCCTACGGTTACGGCATTACCGGAACGCTGACGATCCATGGCAGGGAGATCACGTTAAAGAATCCCCGGGAAGCCATTGACGCGAAGCTGGCGTATGTGACCGAGGACAGAAAAGGAAACGGCCTGGTTCTGTCAAATCCCATCCGTGTTAATACCTCTTTAGCCAATATGAAGGGTGTCAGCGAAAAGGGCATCATCGATGTGGATAAGGAATACGCGGTCGCGGTGGAGTACAAGGATAAGCTGAAGACCAAGACGCCTACCGTTGAGCAGAATGTGGGAAATCTTTCCGGCGGAAACCAGCAGAAGGTGCTTCTTGCCAAATGGATGTATACGGATCCGGATATCCTGATCCTCGACGAACCGACCCGAGGAATCGATGTCGGTGCGAAATATGAGATATATTGCATCATCAACGACCTTGTCAGGGCTGGTAAATCCGTGATCATGATCTCCTCTGAGCTGCCTGAGGTGCTGGGTATGAGCGACAGGATCTATATCATGAACGAGGGCAGATTCGTCGGCGAATTAAATGCGGATGAAGCTACGCAGGAGAGCATCATGGCCAGCATTATACAGTCGGGAAGGGAGTGATTAAGATGAGTATCAATGTGAAAGCGGTTTTGAAAAAATATTTCATGGTATTGGTCCTGGTTGCGGTCCTTCTGGCGTTTCACGCGGTTACCGGCGGGAAAATGCTGTTAGCGCAGAATATCAACAATCTGATCTCCCAGAATGCATATGTATTTGTACTGGCAGCCGGTATGCTGCTCTGTATCCTGACAGGCGGTAATATCGATCTGGCCTGCGGTTCCGTGGTCTGCTTCGTCGGCGGCATCGGTGCCGTCATGATGGATCATGACCTGCCTGCTTTACTGGCAGTGGTCGTGATGCTGATCGGCGGACTTTTAGTCGGCGCGTGGCAGGGCTTCTGGATCGCCTATATCAAGGTGCCTCCCTTTATCGCGACGTTAGCCGGCATGTACGCTTTCCGCGGTCTTTCCAATGTCGTGCTGCAGGGTTATGCGGTAGGTGTCAGAAATGAGTTCTTTCTGAATGTTTTCGGCGGCGGCGCGGACTGTTATGTACCGGATTTCTTCGGAAACGGAGAATTAAATATCACCTGTGTTTTAACAGGGATCATTCTGGCAGCGGTGTACGTTATACTGGTCATGAGAAAAAGAATCGCCGCCAAAGCCAAGGGTTATTCGGTGGAGCCTTTTTATTCGACGCTGATCAAGGCCGTGATCATCTGTGCGGCGGTCATCTGGTTCTTCTTTAAGTTAGCCCAGTATAAGGGTATCCCGACCTCACTGATCTGGATCGGTATCGTGCTGCTCGTGTATTCCTATATTACGGCCAATACGACGATGGGACGTTATCTTTACGCAGTGGGCGGTAATGAAAAAGCTACCACACTGTCCGGTATCGACTCCCGGAAGGTATATTTATTCGCCTATGTGAATATGGGCCTGATGGCAGGTCTCGGCGGGATCCTTACCATCGCCAGAGCCACGCAGGCACAGCCCACCTTCGGTCAGGGCTATGAAATGGACGCCATCGCGGCCTGCTTTATCGGCGGTGCTTCCGCTTACGGCGGTGAAGGAAATATCTTCGGTATCGTGATCGGTGCCCTGTTAATGGGTGTGATCAATATGGGTATGTCCATCATGGGTACGGACGCCAACTACCAGAAGGTCATCAAGGGTCTGGTTGTTCTTGGCGCTATCATCTTTGACGTTTTGTCCAATAAGAAGAAAAATTAAGGAGGAGGAGACATGGCAAAGAAATATACAGATGTACTGAAGAAAAATGCAATGCTGATAGTCCTTGTCCTGGTATATATCTTCTTTACCGTTTCGACAGGCGGAGGGATGTTCCAGGCCATGAACTTCAATGCCCTGATCACTCAGAATGCGTATGTATTCGTATTGGCCACCGGTATGCTGATGTGTATGCTGACCGGCGGAAATATCGATCTTTCCTGCGGCTCCTTTGTTTGCTTCCTGGGAGCTTTCGGGGGAATCCTGATGTCTATCAAGGGAATTCCGGTCGGACTGTCTATCATACTGATGCTTTTGGTGGGTGTGGTCTATGGCTGTGCGCTCGGTTTTCTGATCGCTTATGTCAATATCCCTCCCTGGATCGCTACGTTGGCCGGTTACCTGGCCTTCCGCGGCTGGGGTACCGCGCTGTTAAGCTCAAACAGTACAACCGGCAGTATCTCGCTGGCTGCGCAGAAATCGTTCTTAGCCATCTTTTCCGGCAAGATATTCTCAACGCCCATCAACCAGCTGAACGTGATCTGTGTAGCGGCGGGCGTGATCGCGAGCGTAGTCGTTGTGGTGACCTCAGTCATGAGCAGAGCGAGGAAGGTCAAGAAGGGTTACGAGGCGGAGTCCATGATGTCCCTTTTGGTGAAATGCGTACTGTCCGTTGCCGTGATCATGCTGTTTGCCTATAAACTGGCTCTGGCCGGCGGCATCCCTACGGTACTGATCTGGGTAGTGATCATCGTGCTGATCTACAATTTCATCACCTCGAAGACAACCCTGGGCAGATATTTCTATACCATCGGCGGCAACGCAGAGGCGACCAGGCTTTCCGGTGTCGACACGAAGCTGATCATGTTCCTTGCTTATCTGAACATGGCATTTTTGACCGTCATTACGACGTATATCGTTACGGCCCGTTTCCAGGCGGCCAATTCCACGGCCGGTACCTATTATGAGATGGACGCCATCGCGGCCTGCGTGGTAGGCGGCGTATCGGCCTACGGCGGTGCCGGTAATATCTTCGGCATGGTGGTAGGTGCAACACTGATCGGTGTGATCAACCTCGGCATGTCCTTAATGGGCGTGGATGCCAACTGGCAGAAGATCGTCAAAGGTATGGTTCTGTTAGCGGCTGTGGTATTTGATATTCTGGCAACCAGAAAGAACAATACAAAGTAATGGATAATAAAAACGAAAAAAAACAGATGCCGCCCAAATCGGTCATGACGATCCGGCTGTTAGTCGGTATGTATCTTCTGTATACGGATTATTCCCTCATAGAGGGGGTGAAAACGCGTACGGGAGGCGGCAGGATCGCGATCATTGCCTTTATGGTGCTGTTTTTTGCGGCAGGAGTTTTCCTGATCATTCACAGCGGGAAATACCTGTGGGAAGACTGGCAGCGGGAACGTGCCGGCGGAAACGCTTCGGAAACGTCCCTGGTGTCCGGAACAGATACCGCCATTCAGGCAGAGGAAGGCGCAGAGAAAGATGCGCCGGAAATGCCGGAAGTTCCGGAAGCATCGAAGGAACAGGTATCTGAGGAAAACGAAGCTGCTGAATGACTATAGTGAATGATAAAACGCAATTTGGGAGCCGGTGCGAAAAGCACCGGCTTCTTCTCTGCGCCGATTCGTTTACGAATCGTGCGCTTAGGCATGAACTTCCGTTCATGCCGATCCGGGCTGTTCACAGACCGGATCATTTCCATGTTAGTCAATCTGTATATAAAAGTATTAAATCTTTGTGAAGTAGTAATATTTTAAAAAATCTGTTCCTTTGCTATACTTTTCTTACGGTGTCAAGGTGAGGAGGCACTGATTATGATTAGGGAGGAAAGCATATGTCCAGTTTGTCATTAAAGAATATCTGCAAGGTTTATCCTAACGGCTTTGAGGCGGTTAAGAATTTTAACCTTGACATTGCGGATCAGGAGTTTATCATTTTCGTTGGTCCGTCCGGATGCGGAAAATCCACGACGCTTCGTATGATCGCGGGTTTGGAGGAGATCTCATCCGGAGAGCTGAGGATCGGCGACAGAGTTGTTAACGATGTGGAACCCAAGGACAGGGATATCGCGATGGTTTTCCAGAACTACGCGCTGTATCCGCATATGACGGTTTATGATAATATGGCTTTCGGTCTGAAGCTTCGTAAGGTACCGAAGGATGAGATCGATAAGATGGTGAGAGAGGCTGCCAAGATCCTGGATCTGGAAAAGCTGCTTGACCGTAAGCCGAAGGCTCTGTCCGGTGGTCAGAGACAGCGTGTGGCTATGGGCCGTGCTATCGTGCGTAACCCGAAGGTCTTCCTGATGGACGTGCCTCTGTCCAACCTGGATGCGAAGCTGCGTGTACAGATGCGTATCGAGATCGCAAAGCTCCATCAGAGACTGGGAACGACGATCATCTATGTAACGCATGACCAGACCGAAGCTATGACCCTCGGAACGAGGATCGTTGTTATGAAGGACGGCGTGGTACAGCAGGTTGATACGCCGCAGAATCTTTATGAGAAGCCCGGCAATCTCTTTGTGGCAGGCTTTATGGGATCTCCGCAGATGAACTTCTTGGATGCTCAGGTAGAGGTCAAGGGAGATGACGCTTATCTGAATACGGCCGGCTTATCCATTAAGCTTCCGCCTGCCAAGTCAAAGAAGCTGATCGAGGGCGGCTATAACGGAAAGACCGTTACCTTCGGTATCCGTCCGGAGGATGTAAAGGATACGCAGATCGAGACCAGTGAGGGTGTGGAGAACAGATGTCCGTTTGAAGCGACTGTAAGAGTATACGAGCTTCTGGGTGCGGAAGTATTCCTGTATCTGGATCTGGAGGAGTTCCCGATCACGGCGAGAGTAAACCCGAGCACAACGGCGAGACCCGGCGATACCATCAAGCTGGCGTTCAATACCGAGAAGATCCACGTATTCGATAAGGATACCGAGGAAACGATCACGAACTAGAAATAAATGATCAAAATGGCAGGGGACGCTGATGAAGGCGTCCCCTGCTGTGTCGATTTGGCCGGAAACCGACCGGATCATTCCTATGGGTGAAAAAATGATACATGAAATATGGCCGGATACCTACGATCCGGCTTTTACTATGAAAAAAGCAGTGCCCGAGAGCATGGCGCTTGCCTATGACGGAAATAAGGTTTTTTCTTATCAGAGAAACGGGAAGGTCGCTCTGGCTGATTTCAGGACGCTTTACGATTTTTTGTCGGAAACAGTCGAAAAGGAGAAGGCAGAAGCGGAATATCAGCGGATTTTAGATAACGCCTATTATTTATTTTCTATTTCGGGAAAGGATTATTTCCTGGCAGAGCCGGATTTAAGTCAGGTACCGGTGATCGCGGATCAAGAAGAGCTTGCGGAAAAAAAAGAAGGGAAGGACGGGAAACCGTTTTTCTTTTTGATGAATATCAACCGGTTCCGGGAGTTTGTCCTGGTGAAGCAGGAACCGGAAACCCTTTCCGAAGCCGCAGAAGACGAAGGCAGCACCATGAATATCGTTACCACGATCTTTGCGGCAGCTACGGGCGGACATATGGCCTGGTGGAAGCGGTCAAGACGCTTCTGCGGTTTCTGCGGCACGGAGACGGTGCCGTCAGAGACAGAAAGAGCCATGGTCTGTCCGAAATGCGGCAATATCGAATATCCGAAGATCTCTCCCGCGGTGATCGTAGCCATTATCAAAAGAGGGGAGACAAAGGATAAGGACCAGCTTCTGCTTGTCAGGAACAATTACGGCGCCTACCGGAAGCTCGCCCTCGTAGCGGGGTTTGTGGAGATCGGGGAATCCTTTGAGCAGGCGGTTCACAGAGAGGTGATGGAGGAGGTCGGTCTGAAAGTGAAAAACCTCCGGTATTATAAGAATCAGCCCTGGGGACTGTCCTACGCGCAGATGATCGGCTTTACCGCGGAGCTTGACGGAGAGGATACGATCAGACTGCAGGAAAACGAGCTTTCCGAGGGAGGTTTCTATACCAGGGAAGAGGTGCCGGACCATCCCTTCCGCTTAAGCGTCGGGAATGAGATGCTACACCGGTTTAAGGCAGGGGAACTTTAGTTCATGCCTAAGCGCATGTAAAAAGGGTGTAATTATTCAGAACTCTTTGGTTTCTGAACAGTTACACCCTTTTTACATGCATCCTGCTTCGACTGCGGTTCCTCATACGTTACCTGTGCAGCCTGCTCAACCCAGGCGCCCTTGCGGCACATGAAAGCATCCGCTTAGTGCTGCTTCATTCCTGACCTGACACGGTTCACAGAGTTCCATTGCGCAAGACCCAAATCTCAACGCCGCTTACACAGGGCAGCTATGCAAAACAACAGCCTCGGCAGGATATCACCCCTGCTATAGCGGATTTCAGGTTCAGGGAGCCGCTACTTCCCCGGCTGCATGTACGACCATTTTAACACAGGGCCGGGAAGAAAAGCAAGTTAGGAACAGCATCAAAACCCAGCCTCGTTTCCGCTCTCCTCTTTATTATCTTTTATGGATTGCCGCAGCGCAACGAAGAATCCTGAAAGGATCTTGCTGCAGGGCCCTTCCAGCACGCCCTTTGTGATCTCCACCTGATGATTGAACGCTTCCATCTGCAGCAGATTGATAATGGATCCCGCACAGCCGGATTTCGGGCTCATGCAGCCGATCACCAGCCGGTCGATGCGGGCCTGCACGATTGCGCCGGCGCACATCTGGCAGGGTTCCAACGTGACATACATGGTACAGCCCTCCAGACGCCAGTCGCCCAGCTTTTTACTGGCCTTGCGGATGGCGGTCAGTTCCGCGTGGGACAGGGTATTTTGGTCGATCTTCCGGCGGTTATAGCCCCTGGCGATGATCCTTCCTTCGTAAACGATCACGCAGCCGATCGGCACCTCATGTATTGCTTTTGCTTTTTCGGCCTGCTTGAGCGCGGCCTTCATATATTTTTCGTCCTGATCTGTCATGCAGTGGTACCTGGCTTTCTCTTCACTGTCATTCCGTTTGCGAATCATTTTATCGGTTTTTAAATTTTTCGTCAATAAAAACACCCGAACCGTGTGTGCCGTGTGTGCCGGTTCGGGTGTCTGAAAAAGATTACTGTTTATGTTATGATCCGGGTCTTATGCGTACCGGAGATGATCTTCCACTGCCTGTACTTCCGTACAGTTATAAGGATTGGGATCTGTCTTGATCGTATATCTCCATTTACCTGCTTCCGTCACGAATTCGAAAGCCGTGATGGTGCCGTCCACGGACATCGTCTGTCCGGTTGCCGGATTTGTCAGGTCATAGTGCACGCGGTCGCCGATCTTAAATTTAGGGCTGGTGCCCTCGACTTCTGCGCCGCCGGTTGCGTTTGCCATCATTTCATCGTTCAGTTCCATGTTCTTCTCGTTTGCCATTGTTTTTTCCTCCCGTTTGAAAGTTCCGTCCCCCCTCCGGGGTTGTTTTCTGTTCTCTGTCCTTTTTCAAGCTGTTTATAATAAGGTAACAGGCTCGATCTTCCATCCTCCGCCCTGGATTTCGAACATATACACCTTTGTTCCGGGTGCGAGGATGTTGCTGCCGTTGTAATAACAGATGAAGATCTCGTCGTTGTCGCCTTTTACGTTATAGTGATTTGCGTACTGCTCGGTAGGGAGCTTGTCCACTACGAATCCCATCATGTCGTATTGCGGGAATTCCCCTGCTCCGCCTGCTGCCTTGGCCATCGTTTCGTCCTTCAGTTCCATGTTTTTTTCGTTTGCCATTGTTTTTTCCTCCCTTTCGAAATTTCCGTCCCCCTCCGGGGTTGTTTTCTGTTCTTTGCTTTATTATACGGGAAACTGTTTTACTCTGGCAGCGGTTTTGCGCATCCGGTTGTTTTTCATGCGTATCCGGTTGAAAGACCGACCGGCTCGGTGCAGAAGGGAATTGTAATCACTCCAATGATCTGATACACTGGGTTAAACAAAGAGTCCTGAACAGATATCAGGAAATGATCCGGCCGATTTCCGACCGGATCGGCATTGAAATGATTCAATCTGCCTTGCAGATTGAATCGGAATGAACTGAAGTTCATTCCTAAGCGCACGATTTGCTTTGCAAATCGGCGCAGTACTGTAGGAAAGAGCCTATGCGGATCGGGGGTCTTCAAAAAACAACCTTACTGGATTATCCGGGAAAAGTGGCAGCGACGGTATTTCTGACCGGCTGTAATTTTCGCTGCCCTTTTTGCCATAATATGAGCCTGGCGGAGGCGGATCCTGAGCTTCCCGAAATGAAGGAAGAAGAGGTTCTTGCTTTTTTAACGAAGCGGCAGGGGATCCTGGACGGTGTCTGCGTTACCGGCGGCGAACCGACGCTCTCCCCGGAGCTTCCTGCGTTTCTGAAAAAGATCAAGGCTCTCGGACTCTGCGTCAAGCTGGATACGAACGGGACGCGGCCGGATATGCTGAAGGAGCTTGCGGCAGAGGAACTTATTGATTACGTGGCCATGGATATTAAAACCTCCCTGTTACGCTATCCGGAGGTGGCCGGCATTTCGGCCGTTGATACGGCAGCTGTTTCGGAAAGCATCACGTTTCTGAAAAACGGCGTTCTTCCCTTTGAATTTCGCACGACGGTCGTCAAACAGTATCACAATGCGGAAGTATTCGACGAGATCGGGGCGCTCCTTCAGGGCTGTCAGAGCTATTATCTGCAATCCTTTCAGGCTTCTGACGCGGTAAAGGATAAAAGCCTTTGCGCCTGCGAAAAAAACGAGCTGCTTGAGTTTATCAGGCAGCTCGAAAAATACGATATAAAAGCGTCTCTGCGTGGCGTTGATTAATCCGCTCCGGGCGCAGGAAAAGCGTTATTCCTCCGTACTCATATATTTGATATAGCTTTCGACCATCAGCGCCAGCTTTAACGTCAGCGCATCCTCAAAGACCCTTACGTCAAGACCGGTTGCCTTCTGCAGCTTTTCAATCCTGTATACAAGCGTATTGCGGTGGATATAGAGCTGCCTCGAGGTTTCGGAAACGTTCAGACTGTTTTCAAAGAACTTATTCACCGTTGCCAGGATCTCCTCATCCAGCTCCTCCAATGTGGATTCGCCGAAGATCTCGGTGATGAACATCTGACAGAGGTTCACCGGCAGCTGGTAAATGAGCCGTCCGATGCCGAGCGTGCTGTAAGCGACGATATTCCGGCCGGTATAGAAGATCTTGCCTACATCAAGCGCCATGACGGCCTCCTTATAGGATTTGGAGATGCCCTTGATCTCATTGACGACGGTACCATAGGCTACCCGGACGTTTTCCATCGCCTCGGAACCCAACATATCAACGAGCATCCTTGCCGTTTCATCGAGCTCCTCGGTATAATCGCTGTTTTCCACCGATTTGATCACGATAATATGGTTTTCATCCACACTGGTCACGAAATCCCCGTTCTGCGGACTTAACAGCTCCTTGACCATCTCTAACGTAATCTGGCTGTTTTCGGGCTTGATCTCGATCACAAATACGCAGCGGGACTGTACGGCTTCGATATGAAGCTTCTGGGCGCGGTTATAAATATCCACGAGTAAAAGATTATCGAGCAGAAGATTCTGATAAAAGCTGTTCTTATCAATGCGGTCCTTATAGGCGACGATCAGATTCTGGATCTGGCCTGCCGTGAGCTTTCCGACCAAAAACGCATCCCCTTCACCCTTAACCGCCAGGACATAGCTGATCTGATTATCATCCATGATCTTAAACAGAAGCTGGCCTTTCGATTCCTGCACCTCTGCGGGAGACTGCATAAAACCGAGCAGAAGTCCCTTTTCGATGGAATCGCTTTCGTCGGTTTCCGCGATCACATTGCCGAGAGAATCCGTCACCAGAAAATCCAGCTTGGAGATAGAATGTACTTCATTGATACAGTTTTGTATAATTTGATTAGAGATCATGGCATTTTTTCCTTTCTTCAGGAACTTTCAAAAAATAACGTGAACATTTTCACAGGATGCTGCACAGGTTATTTTGTGACAGTTCCTAAGTAATTCTATCAAATAACTGGCGTTTATGCCAGTCTTTTGATATGATAGTTATGGTCATAGTTATGGTCATGTCATTAATCGAGTTTGAACGGGAGGGTTACGGGATGCGTTCAGGAGAAGCGAAGAAGGCTCTGGCGGAAGGCCGCTACAGGGAAAAACTGACGGATATTTATGTGGATCCGGAGATGATCTCCTATCAGGAGGAGCGGTATATCAAGGCCATCGAGCAGTTTGAAAAAACCTACGGGGAGCAGGAGATCGAGATCTATTCCGCGCCGGGCCGTACGGAGGTCGGCGGAAACCATACCGATCACCAGCACGGGCAGGTTCTGGCGGCGGCCGTCAATATGGACGTCATCGCGATCGTACAAAAGACGGATGACAAAACGGTAAAGATCCTTTCCGGCACCTACGATATCAAACCGATCTCGATGGAAGATCTTTCGGTCAGGGAAAAGGAAAAAGGCACCTCTGAAGCACTGATCCGCGGCGTAGCCGCAAAGCTTTTCAAGGACGGCTATCAGATCGGCGGCTTTAAGGCCTATATGACGAGCGACGTGATCGTCGGCGCGGGACTTTCTTCTTCGGCTGCCTTTGAAGTCGCTGTCGGAACGATCCTTTCCGGTTTATATAATGATATGACGATCTCGCCGATCTATATCGCGCAGGCCGCACAGTACGCGGAAAACGAGTATTTCGGAAAGCCCTGCGGCCTGATGGACCAGATGGCCAGCAGCGTCGGAAGTCTTGTAAATATCGATTTTAAGGATAATGACGCGCCGGTCGTGAAAAAGGTGGAGGTGAACTTCGATAAATTCGGCCACAGTCTCTGCATAGTGGATACCAAGGGAGATCATACGGATCTGACGCCGGAATACGCGGCAGTTCCTTTTGAAATGAAAAAGGTGGCACAGTTTTTCGGCTGCTCCTTCTTACGGGAGGTCGATGTGAACGAGTTCTACCGGAAGCTCCCGGAGGTCAGAAAAGCGACGGGAGACAGAGGGGTCCTGCGGGCCATGCACTTTTTCGCGGATCATGAGAGAGTCGGAAAGCAGGTTAAGGCGTTGGAAACCGGTGATTTTGAAGGATTTAAAAAGCTGATCATTGAATCCGGCGAAAGCTCCTATCAGTATCTGCAGAATGTTTTTGCCGTTACCGATGTGCAGAACCAGAGCATGTCGATCGGACTTGCGCTTTCGGAACGCTACTTAAAGGGAAAGGGAGCCTGGCGGGTCCACGGCGGCGGCTTTGCCGGAACGGTCCAGGCCTTTGTCCGTAACGAGGACGTGGCAGAATATAAGAAAAACATGGAGGAATGCTTCGGCAAGGACAGCTGTCATGTACTGAAGATCCGCAAATACGGCGGATTAAAGTTCCCCCTGGAATAAAAAGAGACGTGGAAAGGAAAGAATCATGATCGATCTGACGATTGCAGCACTGGCGGAATATGCCGTAAACTGCGGGCTGATCCCTGAGGAGGAACGGATCTATTCCATTAATCTGTTATTGGAAGTATTGAAAAAGGACGACTATACGGAGCCGGAGGAGACAGAGAAGGTAAAGGAAAAGGCCGGGGATCTCGAAGCTCTTTTACGGGAGCTTTGTGATCATGCCTTTGAAAACGGACTGATCGAGGAAAACTCGGTAGCCTACCGCGATCTTTTCGATACGAAGGTGATGAACTGCTTTGTGCCGAGGCCGGCAGAGGTGATCAGACGCTTCCGGGAGGAATACGCAAAGTCACCAAAGGAGGCGACGGACTATTATTATAAGCTTTCGCAGGATTCCGACTATATCCGGACCTACCGGATCAAAAAGGATATCAAATGGGTTTATAAGAGTGAATATGCTGATATCGATATCACGATCAATCTCGCAAAGCCCGAAAAGGATCCGAAGGCTATCGCGGCAGCAGGCCGCGCGAAGCAGTCAGGCTACCCGAAATGCCAGCTTTGCATGGAAAACGAGGGCTATGCCGGGCGTCTTGACCATCCGGCCAGGGAAAACCACAGGATCATTCCGGTTAAGATCTGCGGCGAGGACTGGGGCTTTCAGTATTCTCCCTATGTTTACTACAACGAGCATTGTATTCTTTTAAACAGCCGCCATGTGCCGATGGTGATCAATAAGAGCGCCTTTGAGAAGCTCTTTGATTTTCTCAGACAGTTTCCGCATTATATCATCATTTCCAACGCGGATCTGCCCATCGTCGGCGGATCGATCTTAAGCCATGAGCATTTTCAGGGCGGCAACTATGAATTTCCGATTGCCAGGGCAAAGGAAGACAGGCATTTTACGATAAAGGGCTATGAAGACGTGGAAACGATGACGGTCTTCTGGCCGCTTTCCGTGATCCGGATCCGGGGAAAGGACGCAGCGCGCCTTGTTTCGTTAGCGGATCATATCCTGGGGAAATGGCGGGCCTATACGGATGAGGAGGCCTTTATCCTTGCGGAAACGGACGGGACGCCGCATAATACGATCACGCCCATTGCCAGACGGAAAGGAGAGTTCTATGAGCTCGACCTGACCCTTCGGAACAATATCACAACGCCGGAGCGTCCCCTTGGCGTTTATCATCCCCGCAATGAGTACCATCATATCAAAAAGGAAAATATCGGCGGCATTGAGGTCATGGGACTTGCGATCCTGCCCTCCCGTTTAAAGACGGAGCTTTCGAGGCTTTCGGAATTCATTCTTTCCGGGAAGGATATCCGCTCGGATGAAATGCTTGAAAAACACGCGGATTGGGTAGAGGAATTCTTACCCCGCTATGAAGGGAAGGTCAATGCGCAGACTATTGACGGGATCCTCCGTGACGAGGTCGGAAAGGTCTTTGTCGGCGTACTGGAGGATGCGGGCGTCTTTAAGAATGACGAGAAGGGAAGAGCGTTTTTTAAGCGCTTCACGGATTCACTGTGATAAGCGAAATTCTTCTACCCAACAACGCTCCTCTCTTCGTCATTCAGAAATGCTTCGATATTCAGAAATACTTCATCCATCAACCGCTGCCTGGCTTCGACAGAGGCCCAGGCGATATGCGGTGTGACTAAAAGCCGGTCGCTGTCCTGAAAGCTTAACAGAACGCTGTCCTTGGCCATGGGCTCTTTTTCAATGACATCGAGAGCCGCGCCGGCGATCCGGTTTTCATTTAATGCTTTTACCAGTGCCCTCTCGTCGACAATGGGACCCCGTCCCATATTGATGAGGTAGGCACTGTTTTTCATTTTGGAAAAAGCTTCTTCCGAGAACAGATACCGGGTGTTATCGTTTAAGGGCGCATGGATCGAGATTATGTCGGATTCCCGCAGTAATACGTCAAAATCCACTCTTTTATAGGTAAGATCCGCGTTTCTTCCGCTGGTGGAATAATAGATCACATGACAGCCGAAGGCTTCCGCCACCCTTGCGACACTTTTTCCGATCTCGCCGAGACCGACGATGCCCCAGGTTTTTCCCGAAAGCTCATGAAAATGCCGGTCAAAATACGTGAAGATATCGGAGGATGCATAGTTACCCAACTTTACATAGTCATCATAGTGGCGAAGCTTCTCATAGACATAGAAAAAACTGGCAAAAGTATGTTGTACAACATTTGCGGTCGAATAGCCTTTGACGTTGCAGACCCTGATCCCCATGCTTTTGCACCAGCCGATATCGATATTATCGGTTCCCGTGGCAGTTTCGCAAAGAAGCTTCAGCTTCTTTGCGCCTGCCAGGGTTTTTTCATTCATGGGAAGCTTATTTAAGATCACAATATCGGCATCCTTCACGCGGGAAGGGATGTCCTCCGGCTTTGTCGTTTCGTAGCGAATAAACTCTCCCAGGCCGTCATAGCGGGACAGATCCACGTCCTTGCCGATATTTTTAAGTTCTAATGCAACGATCTTCAAATCTTATAACCTCTTTAACAATGCTTCTCTCTGTTCCTCGAAGCCCGGTTTCCCAAGCAGCGCGAACATATTTTTCTTGTAACTTTCGACGCCGGGCTGGTTAAAGGGATTGACGCCCAGCAGATAGCCGCTCAGACCGCAGGCAAATTCAAAGAAGTAGAACAGCTGTCCCAGATAGTATTCATTTACCTCAGGGATATTGACTACCGTATTGGGAACCTGTCCGTCCGTATGGGCTAAGATCGTACCGTTCATCGCGCTTTTGTTCACGAAATCCACGCTCTTGCCGGCCAGATAGTTCAGGCCGTCCAGATCCACCGGCTCCTCCCCGATGATCAACTCCTCCCGGGAGGTCTCGACATTGAGTACCGTCTCAAAGAGGTTCCGGGAGCCGTCCTGGATAAACTGTCCCATGGAGTGCAGATCCGTGGTCAGATCCACGGAGGCAGGGAAGATACCCTTCTGGTCCTTGCCCTCGCTCTCTCCGTAGAGCTGCTTCCACCATTCGGAAATATAATGGACGGAAGGCTCGTAATTGGCCATGATCTCGATCTGCTTGCCCTTGCGCAGCAGAATATTGCGGACCGCTGCGTATTTCATCGCGTTATTGTCCGAAAATGGAGCGTTTAAGCAGGTTTCCCGTTCCGCCGCCGCGCCTTCCATAAGCTTTTTGATATCCGCGCCGCTGACGGCGATGGGCAGTAAACCGACCGCTGTCAGAACGGAGAAACGTCCCCCGACGTCATCCGGTACGACAAAGCTTTCGTAGCCTTCCTCATTTGCCAGATTTTTCAGAGAACCTCTTGCCTTATCAGTCGTGGCATAGATCCGCTTTGCCGCTTCCGCCTTACCGTATTTCTTTTCGAGCTTTTCCTTGAAAACGCGGAAGGCGATGGCCGGCTCGGTGGTCGTGCCGGATTTTGAGATCATATTGATGGAGAAATCCCGGTCGCCGACGACGTCCATCAGATGCTTTAAGTAGGTGCTGCTGATGCTGTTGCCGGCAAAATAGATCTCCGGCGTTTTGCGGATCTCCTTCGGGATCACGTTATAGAAGCTGTGGCTTAAGAATTCGATCGCCGCCCTCGCGCCGAGATAGGAGCCGCCGTTCCCGATGACGATCAGAACCTCCGAGTCGTTTTTGATCTTTTCGGCTGCCTTTAAGATGCGGTCGAATTCCTCTTTATCATAATCGACCGGCAGGTCGATCCAGCCGAGAAAATCGTTTCCGGCCCCGTTTTTCTGAACTAACGTATCCTTTGCGTCCGCGATCAGCTTCTGCATGGAAGCGATTTCCTGTTCACCGATGAAGGAGGCTGCTTTACTGTAATCATACGTCACGTTTTTCATTTATCCCAAAAACTCCTTTACCTGTTTATAAATTCCTTCCGCATCCAGCTCATATTTATGGATCAGGGCGGAAGCGGAACCGGATTCGCCGAAGACATCCTGCATGCCGATCTTCTTTACCAGGGTCGGCTGCTTTTCACTGAGGACGTCGCAGACTGCGCTGCCGAGGCCGCCGATCACGGAATGCTCCTCAGCGGTGACAACCTTGCCCGTTTTCATTGCGGAGGCAATGATCAGCTCCTCGTCGATCGGCTTGATCGTATGGATATTGATCACTTCGGCATCAATGCCATCAGCGGCGAGAAGCTTTGCCGCTTCCATGGATTCGGGAACCGTAAGCCCTGTCGCAATGATCGTAACGTCTTTTCCCTCTTTTAAGACGATGCCCTTGCCCATTTCAAAATGATAGGTTGCCTCATCGTTAAAGACCGGAACACCGGCCCGGCCGAAACGCAGATAAACAGGCCCTACATATTCGTAAGCCGCTTTGACAGCCGCTCTGGCCTCTACATCGTCGGCGGGAGAAATGATCGTCATGCCGGGGATCGTGCGCATCAGCGCGATATCCTCGTTGCACTGATGAGAAGCGCCGTCCTCTCCGACGGAGATACCCGCATGGGTTGCGCCAATCTTGACGTTCAGATGGGGATAACCGATGGAGTTGCGCACCTGCTCAAAAGCGCGGCCGGCCGAAAACATGGCGAAGGAGCTGCAGAAGGGCACCTTGCCCGTTAAGGAAAGACCGGCCGCGATATCGGTCATATTACATTCCGCGATACCGCAGTTGATATGTCTGTCAGGGAAAGCCTTCTGGAAAACGCCGGTTTTCGTAGCGGCAGCCAGATCGGCGGTTAATACAACAAGATCCTCATGATCCTTGCCCAGTTCTACCAAAGCATTGCCATAGCTGGCCCGGGTTGCGATTTTCTTTACTTCTGACATAATGCTTCACCTACTTTCTCAAGATCTGCCATAGCGATGGCGTATTCCTCGTCGTTCGGCGCTACGCCGTGCCATGCGACGTTGTTTTCCATGAAGGATACGTCCTTGCCCTTGATACTCTTTGCGATAATGGCAGTCGGCATGCCCTTTACTTCTCTTGCTTCCTTGAAAGCGGCCCTGATCTGGTCAAAGTCATGGGCATCGATTTTGATCACATGGAAGTTAAAGGCTTCAAATTTCTTATCGATCGGGTTCGAATCGCAGACCTCCGTGATGGGGCCGTCGATCTGAAGGCCGTTATTGTCGATGATATAGACGAGGTTATCAAGCTTTTTAAAGCCGGCGAACATGGCCGCCTCCCAAACCTGTCCTTCTGCCAGCTCACCGTCACCGAGCATCGTATAGACACGGAAGGGAAGATTTGACATCTTGCCCGAAAGCGCCATACCGGTAGCAACGGAAACGCCCTGTCCGAGAGAGCCGCTGCTCATATCAACGCCGGGCGTATGCTGCATACAGGGATGCCCCTGTAAATGGGAGCCGAGCTTTCTTAACGTCGTTAATTCTTCTACCGGGAAGAAGCCTCTCTGCGCTAACGCAGCATATAAGGCCGGCGCGCAGTGGCCCTTTGATAAAACAAAACGATCCCGGTCCTCCTTTTTCGGATTCTTAGGATCGATGTTCATTTCTTCAAAGTAAAGATACGTCATAATATCCGCACAGGACAGGGATCCGCCGGGATGGCCGGCTTTTGCCGCGTGAACGGCCGTTACAATGCCCTTACGGATTTCATTGGCATTTTTTTTCAATTCCAGATTATCCATAATTTGTTCCTTTCTGAAAGATAGAATTTCTGATAGATTTGATTATAACATAAAACTGAGGGTTGATAAACTATCTTCCTATAAGATATATTATAGGAAAACCTGCCGGATTGGCATAAACAATAAACAAAAATGTTGGGTATATGAATGGACGGGAGAGATCGACAGATGAGAGAGCTCCTTTTTTTTGAGCCGACGATTAAAAATTATATCTGGGGAAATGAATACTGGACGGTTTCCGCCCATCCTCACGGGGACAATCCCGTGAAAAAGGGAAGCTTTCAGGGGATAACGCTTTCGCGCCTTTGGGATGAGCACAGGGAATTGTTCGGAAATATGGAGGGCGACCGGTTTCCGTTACTTGTCAAGGAGATTGATTCCCGGGATGATCTGAGCATTCAGGTGCACCCGGATGATGCCTATGCAAGGGAGCATGAGAACGGATCCTTCGGAAAAACGGAGTGCTGGTATGTGATCGACTGTAAACCCGGCGGAACGATCATCGTCGGTCATAAGGCAAAGACAAGAGACGAGCTTAAGGAAATGATCCGGGAAGGAAGGTGGCAGGAGCTGCTAAATGAGTTCCCGGTCAAAAAGGGGGACTTCTTTCAGATCGAGCCGGGAACGGTCCACGCGATCAAACATGATACGGTGATCATGGAGATACAGCAGAATTCCGATATTACCTATCGGCTTTATGATTATGACCGTGTGAAGGATGGCAAACCGAGACCCCTGCATATCGAAAAAAGCATCGATGTCATCACGGTGCCGCACCGGCAGGCGGAAGCCTGCCAGGGAGACGATCCGCACCGGCTGGTCGATTGTCCCTTTTATACGGTGGATAAATACGAGATCGACGACAGCAGGCGTTTTTTACAAAAGCGGGCTTTTGAGATCGTCAGCGTGATCGGCGGGAAGGGCGAGATCGACGGAGAGCCGATCGCAAAAGGGGATTCTCTTCTGATCCCGTATGCTTACGGCGAATATGAGGTGACCGGACAGATCGGCATTCTGATCACAGGGGTATAGAAAAGGGGATTATCAGTGGCGGAAATATTAAAATTTCGGGATCCGGACGGGATCGAGTACCGGGATGATTACGAGGAGCTGAATCCGGACGAATCCGAGGACAATGCGATTGTTCCCCCCGAACCGGAGGATTATAAAAGGAAGATCGCCAGGCACAGGAGAGTGATCTTCTACCGGGTTCTTATCGTCATACTGGTATTTACGGGCATCGGCATCGCGCTCTATATCAATTATCAGAGAACGGTTTATACGGGCTATACGGTACTGGATACACTGCGCTATTCCGAGGTAACCACGGCAAATTATCTGAAATTCAATAACAATATCCTGCGCTACAGCACGGACGGCGCGTCGGCTTTCAATATGCAGGACGATATGCTCTGGAACCAGACATATGAGATGCAGAGCCCGATCGTGGATATCTGCGATGATTACGTGGGTATCGGGGATTATAAGGGAACGAAGATCTTTCTGATGAACAGCAAGGGACTGCAGGGCGAGATCGATACGACTCTGCCGATCCAGACCTTCTGCGTGTCGGGCAACGGCGTTGTGGCAGTTGTTCTTGAGGAAAACGAGGTTACCTGGATCCGGATATTCAATAAGGAAGGGGAAATTGTGGCAAGCGACCGGACGACTATGTTAAAAAGCGGTTATCCGGTGAGTATTTCGCTTTCCAACAACGGCATCATTCTGGGAGTATCCTATCTGAAGATCGAAACCGGCAGCATGGTTTCGTCGGTGGCCTTCTATAATTTCGGAAATGTGGGCCAGAATGAGATCGACAATCTGGTCAGCGGGTTTAATTACGCTGATTCGGTCATTTCCTATGTGGATTTCATGAATGAACGTACCGCGTTCGCTGTTGGGGATAACAAATTTGCGATATACAGAGGGAATCAGAAACCGGAACTGACATTTGAGACAGATGTTGGGGATGAGATCAACAGCGTTTTTTATAATGAAGATTATGTAGGGCTTGTCTTTAACGAGGGTACCAGTGAGGCGGCCTACCGGCTTGAGGTATACAATACCTCCGGCGAACAGGTGCTTTCCAAACAGTTTAATCTCGAGTATTCCGACATCATCTTTGACAGAGGAAGGATCGTTATTTATAACAGTACGGAATGTATGATCTGGAATATGGACGGGATGGAGAAATTCAGCGGAAGCTTTGACAGCTCCGTGATCGAGATCGTTCCCACCGCCAGTACGCTCAGGTATCTTCTGGTTTCCGGAAGCAAGACGGAGAAAATACAACTGAAATAATTATAGTGAACGAAATAAATTCGTTCACTATAATTAGATGATGTGCACGGATTTTGTATGGAAATATGCCGATAAATCGGCCAAAATCCGGCGCAGGAAACGAATTAAAGTGCAAGCACTTAATTCGTTTCCTATAAAAAAGGACCGGAACAGTTATGGGAGAATGGAACTGGCTGTTAGTTGCAGTCGTTGCTTTATTCATTATATTGATCATGCGGGGCTATTACAGGGGCTTTCTGAGAATGGCGGTATCGATGGCAGGCCTTATCCTGACGATATTTGTGACGACAAAGATCCTGCCAAACGCCGCCGCGATCCTGACGGAGAATCCCTACGTTTATCAGACGGTCTACGATAAGATCACGGAGGTTTTCCATGAAGTTAACGCGAAGGCCAATAACGCTACGAAGGAAGAGCAGAATGAGGTGATAGAAACCTACGAGCTGCCCGGGCTTATCGTTTCCGATCTTATCGTGAATAATACAAGTGAAGTATATGAAGAGCTGAAGGTAACGCTTTTTGAGGAATATATTGGAAAGTACCTGACCCTTATGATCATCAAATCGGGAACCTTCGTTATAATATATCTGATCTTAGGCATCACGCTCTGGATCGTGATCCGGGTCACCGGCTTTATTTCAAAGATCCCGGTGATACACGGCCTGAACAAGGCCCTCGGCCTGGTGACCGGCTTCCTGACGGCGTTGATCCTCGTATGGATTTTCTTCTTTGTTATGGTAATGTTTCTCGGGAATCCCGTCGCGGATAATCTATTAGCCGACGTGAAGGACAGTCAGATCCTTTCCCTTATTTATAACTACAATATTCTGTTTCAGATATTATAGTGAACGTCAGATAAAGCTGCCGTTTGCTATATGATATGAAGAAACGCTGCGCAAAACGTCTTGTTTGAGCGTTATGCCCATGTGGAAAAAAGTGGGGATAAGTTTTTTTAAAAAAGCGCTTGACTAATATAAAGGCGGATGGTAAGATACATAAGCTGTCCCTTGAAAATTAAATAGTATGCAACCATTAATGACCTTGAAATTCCTAGAATTAAATTCGGTTGAACCAGCTAGTAATTAGCTGAGAAGCCGATCAGACTTTAAACATTTTT
>JAILQQ010000035.1 GCA_024698885.1 Lachnospiraceae bacterium
CGGTATCAGATACGTCAGCGGATGTGGGATCCTCTTTAGCAGATGCTGAAGCCGAAGGAGCTTTGGCAGCCTCAGAGGTCGCGGCGGCCTGGGTATCGGCAGGTTCGCCCTTTCCGGCGGGTGAAGCGGCACAGCCTGTTACGACTAAAATACTGCATAAAACAGCTATGAATGATCTGTATTTCATATTTAAAACCTCCGTGACGTTGCGATTATATGTCGGTTTTAATTTTACCATTTGTAATTGAGTGGCGCAAATTTGATTGGTTTCAACCCGGACGGGTAGCGATAAAGAGTCCGTCCGGGGAACCTCATCAGTCGACTTCGCTGACAGCTTCCTGGCTGTGGCTGTATTATTCATAGTTACATTGCAAGCAGATTTTTAAGGAGAGATTTACAGAGAATGGGAAAAAAGAAATACCGCTCAATTTCAAAAACGATTCCCATTATGATATCCGTAAGCTTCCTGCTCCTTCTTATTGTTCTGGTCTTTATTACATATTTCCGTGAAGAAAACCGTATGATCGAGGAATACCGCCGGATGGCAGACGGTGTTACCAATCTTATGATAGAAGCTTATGATCCGGAAAAGACGGATTTATATATAAAGGAAAACTACAGTTCAAAGGAATATCTGGACATAATGAAATACTATTATTCCCTGAAGGATAATTATCCGGATATCCATTACATGTATGTATATTCGTTTTATGAAGCCGATCCGCCGGCGGCAACCATAATTATCGATCTGGAGGATGAATTTACGGATCATCCCAACCAGGTCAGCATTGACTGGGTCGGAAGCACTTATATAGCGTTAGAACCCTTTGCCTCACTTGTGAGTGACCTTATTCACAGCAAAGAGCCGATATTCGAGACGGCATTCTCGGAAGATGACGGTTATCTTCTTTCCTTTGCAAAGCCCATATTGGACAGTCAGGGCAACTATGTGGCGAGCGCATGTGTGGATTTCTCCATGGATGAGATGCACAGACAAAACATACAGTTTATTGTGATCCTCGGGTTGTTACTTCTCCTTGCAGGAGGAGGAATAGTGGTAGTCCTTTCCGTTTATGTACTCAATCGGATGATCAGTTTGCCGGTCAGACCTTTGATTATATCATCTCGAATCCGCCTTTCGGCCGCGAGTGGAAGAACGAGAAGGCTGCGATCGACAAGGAGGCTGCTCTGGGATTTGTAGGGCGTTTTGGCGCAGGGCTTCCGGCAACAAGTGATGGGCAGATGCTGTTCCTTCTGACGGCGATATCCAAGATGAAGGATATCAAGGACGGCGGCAGCAGGATTGCGATCATCCATAATGGCTCCCCGCTTTTTACCGGTGATGCAGGGAGCGGTCCTTCCGAGATCAGGAAGTGAGATTTGGGAAACGGTGTTTACCCGATTCAATCGTGGGAGGATGATATGAGCGATAATAAAGGGACAGAAAAGAAAAATGCTGTTACAACAGAAATAGCCATTATTGATGAGCATACAATCCGTGACATGATATATGAAGTTCGGGGGGAGAAGGTGATGCTCGATTTTGAGTTGGCTGAAATATACGGATATAGCACGACGGCATTTAACCAACAGGTGAAGAATAATATTGAGAAATTTGAAGGAGATGATTTCTGTTTTTACCTGACTAAGGAAGAGTTTAAAAACTTGATATCAAAAAAATTGACATCAAGTTGGGGCGGTCGCAGGAAGCCGCCGCGAGCCTTTACGGAATCTGGACTTTACATGCTTATGACAGTCCTTCGTGGAGAATTGGCGACACGGCAGAGCCGTGCATTGATACGTGCTTTCAGAGCCATGAAAGACTATATCGTGGAAACACAGGGGATGATTACTGAGCGGGATATATTACGCTTGTCTGTGCAGACTGCAGAGAACACGGATGCCATCCGGAAGTTAGAGTCTGAAATGGCGACAAAGGACGATCTTCAGAAGTTCATGGTGAATTTCTCTGAATCCTACATTGGGAGAGAGTTCCTGATTCTTGACGGAAAGATGATCGAAGCAGAGGTGGCATACAGGGGGATATACGAAAAAGCAAAGAAAACAATTTATATCGTGGATAACTATATCGGCTCAAGGACTCTGCTACTACTCAGGGAAGTGCCCAAGAAAGTGAAGGTCATAATCTTTTCGGATAATCTGGGATACGGAAAGCTGACATTGGCTGAGTTTACAACGTTTCAGAACGAGTATCCGGATGTGGATATAACCTTTAAGCGAACGAACGGAAAGTTCCATGACCGTTTTATCGTGCTTGATTATAAAGCCAAAAGCGAGAAGATATATCACTGCGGATGCTCTTCAAAGGATGCCGGAGGCAGGACGACTGCCATAGCGCAATCATCATGTGAAGAAATGTATCATCCGATGGTGGATGGGCTGCTTGGAAACGGTACTCTGAGACTGAGGTAAGTATCGCGGTCAAATATTTTGACCGCGATAAGAGCGGATAGAGAGGTGTTTTTCGTGAGAGAAATGAAGGATAGCGGGGTTCAGTGGATAGGAGATATCACAGCGGATTGGACACACCAGCGGCTTAGATTTCTATGTAATATTGAAACAGGAAACATGGGAATATCATTGCAGCTAAGAAGAGGTATGGCAGCATAACCAGGAAGCTGGTCCTGTACCAGGGTATCACCGGTGTTACTGAAGATGGTCTGGAGTATAAAAATATTGAGGAATATTTGAAAGAATTATCCTGATAACTCACCTTAAGAAAACCGCTGCCGGCAAGCGTCAGGGCCTGGCAGATCGGGCAATAGATGAGCGGCCAACCGGGTAGCAATTAAGGGGCGTCAATCGCAGAACCGTCCCTTGATAGACATCGACCTTTCAGTTCAGGGTCCAGTTTTCCAGCATTAAGGAAGGTATCCGTGAAAACTCTTTCGTGTTGTTTGTAACCAATATACCTCCGCTTGAAAGCACGATAGCGGCTATGATGAGGTCGTTGGCACCTATCGGAGTACCGGCAGCCTCAAGCTCATAACGTATACGTCCGTATTCGGCCTCAGCTTGTTCGGAAAAGGGCTCTTTGTCGAAAGCATCGGTAAATTTACGGTAAAGAGAGATTGTTTTTTCGTAGTTAAAGCTTTTTCTCGCGCCAAATTCTATCTCGGCCATTACGATAGTGGGTATCACGACAGCATAGGGCGGTACGCGCATAAAATGCTCTTTGATGGACGGATACTGTCCTTTCAGAGCATAGATGATGATATTAGTGTCGAGATAGTATTTCATGGACTGACCTCCATTGAAAGAGCTTCCGGAGCGGGATCCGCGGGTTCTTCATCGAAGCCGAGCCTGTCGCCCGCTCCGAACAGGGAAAAGAAACCCGGAGGATATGAAGCTCCGGCATCCCGGGCAATATTAAGCTCCAGGCTACAGGGATATTGCTGGCGCAATACGGATTGTTTCAGAAACATATTGATGGCGACGGAAAGGTTCATGCCGAGTGCTTCAAAGAGGGCGGTTGCGTCCTTTTTAAGCTGTTCGTCGGTGCGAAAGGTGATAGTGGTGTTTGCCATGGTATATTTCCTTTCTTTTGAGTTCTTGTAAATACAATGTAACACATATGAACTAATGTGTAAATACACCAACATTGATGCAATAAATAACAGGGTTTTATAAGGGAAATTGTTCTGCGTGAAATCCGGGAAAACGGTGCTTTCAAGCTGCATTATCGTCTGATGCTGAAAAGAGGACCTCATCCGGTTACGCTGAAGATCGTTGCCTTTAATGAAGGAAGGGAAAGACAGCTGCGCCTGTCCTGGCAGCAGAACAATCTACAGCAGATCGCTTGCTTTTTTTCATTGGTTATGTTACATTTAGCCACATATCTACAGGTCGAGATAAAACTCGGATCAGATGGATATAAAGACACATGATCAAGGAGAATCTCAGTTTGAATTTTAAGGACAGATTAAAAAAGTTAATGGATGTCCTTGGAGCAAACGGTTCGCAGATTGCTGAATACGCTCATTTCGACCGCACGAATGTAAGCCGTTTGATAAACGGCCGGCGCAACCCTTCGATATCCAGCCCCACCGTACAAAAGCTTGTAAAAGGGATCTGCCTTTTCGCAGAGGATAAAAATGCTCTCGATACCCTGTGTGCCCTTGTCGGGATCTCTCCTGATGCTTCGGAGGAGGAGATCTGCGCAGCCCTGACCTTCTGGCTTTTTAAAGATCTCGAGGCGGATCAATATGCTCTTGATGCTGCAAAGGCTTCCGGAAATAAGAAAAAGGCCGCAAAAAACTTATCATCAGACTATTTCAGTGAACGCTTCAATGCCGTTCTGGCGCTTACCGACTTTTCCAATATCAGGCTAAGCCGGCTTATAAGTGTTGACGCTTCGCTCATAAGCCGCTACAGATCCGGAACCCGTACACTCCGTTCCAATCCAAAGATCGCTCACAGGCTCTCCGAAGCTTTGTTTACACGAATAGAAAAGCTTGACAAAAAAGAAGAGCTTGCAAGGGTTATGGATATTCCTGCGGATTCTCTGGACGAAGCTTATTTTTCCGGCTGGCTGTGCGGAATAGATCTGGCAGCAAGCGATAATATCTCCGCGGCGGAATCCCTGTTGGAGGCCTTCGGATCCTATTCCACCGAAACAGGACAGTCCCTTCCCTCATTTGAAGAGGCTGTCGACAACGACATATTAAATGATACAACTGATACTTACTACGGTTACGCAGGTCTGCAGCAGGCCGCGATACGTTTTCTGGGCAATGCCGTAAAACTCGGAGTCGGAGAACTGCTGCTCTATTCGGATCAGAGTATGGACTGGATGGTCACTGATCCGTCGTTTCGCGCAAAATGGGCCGCTCTTATGAGCGAATGTGTCAGACATGGTATACGTATGCGCATTATCCATAATATAGACAGGGATCTGGAAGAGATGAGCAAGGCCATAACTGCCTGGCTTCCCCTGTATATGTCGGGCATGATAGAGCCCTACTATTGCACCAGGCCCGAAGGGAGCCGTTTTTCCCATACCCTGTTTCTGTGCCCCGGGCATTTCTGCATTCAGGCATTTCATTCCGTAGGAAATGGGCCCAGAGGACTTTATCACTTTTATACCTCGACAGAGGATATTGCTGTTTGTGCAAGGGATTACAGTAAGCTTTTAGAGAATTCAGAGCCTCTGATACGTATTATTCCTGAGGACGGTGCTGATGCTCCCTCAGGCAGCACCACCCGCATCTTGAACTCTCTGTCAGTAGCCTCCATGCCGGAGACTCTTGCAAAGAGCTTTTCCTCCCCTGCCCTGAAAAAGTATCATCAGACCAGAAGTGCTGTTTTTCATAATCTTCTGAAAAACGCAGATATAACGGAATGTATAACGCTGGCGGATCATAAGAAGCTTTCAGCAGGAAAGGCATGTCTGGAAACACTTCAGGGAATTGAAGATCTGCGCTATACGCCGGAACAGTACGCCGAACATATCAAAAACCTGATAAGGCTTTTAGACGAATATCCCAGCTATCACCTCATAGTATTGCCGGAGGTGCCCTTTACAAATCTGAGCATCACAATAGGCGGGGACTATGTCAAAATCAGCCGGATAACCAAGCCATATATAGCAATGACCTTCAACCATCCGCTGATGTGCAGGAGCTTCGATTTCTATGCCGAAAACCTGACTAAACAGCACAGGATCGATCGAAATTTCCTGAAAAGGATGCTGGAAGAAAGATACCTTTAAAGAGAATAAGAGGATAATTATACTTTAACGGCCGTGACACCCTCTTGTCAGTGACAAATAGGGAGTCACGGCTGTTTTGTGCTGATTTTCTGATAAGATAAATGTAGGAAAGAAGCCGCAAAATGGCGGCAGAAAGGAAAGCTATGAGGAAAAATATTACAGTGATACTTACAGTTTTGTTGGTGCTCACAATGCTCATCCTCCCCGGTTGTGCCGCGGTTGATATCGGACAGGAGGCTTTGTCTGCGGCAGTTGGCGAGAAGACCTCGGATGATGATAAATACGATAAAGACGAAGCTGCAGAAGAATGGGATGAAGACGAAGATGAAGACGAGGATGAGGATGAAGATGAAGACCGGGATGACGATGAGGAAGAAGATGAGGATGACGAAGACGAGGATGATGAGGAGGCTTCCGGTCTGAGTGCAAAGGCTGAAGAATTATCCACCGATGAACAGGCATATGCCACGGAATTTGACTGGCTCATAGATTATGCCCGTAAACTGGGCTACGGAAACGGTGATGTGATAAAGAAGGCAACGCAGCTGACCTCGGATGATGCATCTGACTTAAACGGCGGATGGAAATGCTATATGTTCTCTGATACAAAAAATTACTTTGAGGAACCTGAGCGGTATATGCATGCCCTGATCGATACCGACGGTGATGATTTTAACCTTACCCTTGACTGGCAGATGATGGTGGTTCCTTACGCTGAACCCTCCGACGTAGATGAAAGCGGTGATGACGATGAAGTTATGGAGGGCAGGTGGGACTCGGATACTACCGTACATACCTGGTCGGATATCGGAAACGTCGATTTTGAAGGCTTCTATGAGGCTGAAGATGAAAACGGTACAGAGCAGTATGCCGTCGGCAGACTCCATTGGAATTCCGGAGAGACGGATGTAATAGGACTGATGCGCGGCAGCAGAGGATGGTAAAAAAGCCGGAATGATCTCAATTGTTCGGTTCAGAAAGTCATAGGTTGCCGGATTTCTGATGAAATTCGGATATCTATATATTTTTTAAATGTATTAAGGAGGGAAAAACTATGTTTTGTCCAAATTGCGGTAGTCAGGTAGATGATGGTCTTCAGTTCTGTCCGAACTGCGGATCGGCTATGGGAGGAAGTGCTCCCGCACCCGAGGCTGCACCGATGCCTGACACTTCGGCAGGCGGATACGCACAGCCCGGTTACGACCAGCAGCAGGCGTATCAGCAGCCCGGCTACGACCAGCAGCAGGCGTATCAGCAGCCCGCGTATCAGCAGCCCGGCTATGACCAGCAGCAGGCCTATCAACAGCAAACCTATCAGCAGCAGGCTTATCAACAACAGGCGTATCAGCAGCAGGGCTATGGTCAGCAGGCGTATCAGCAGCAGGGTTACGGCCAGCAGGGCGGATATCCTCCCACAGGCATGGGAACAAACAGAAATATTGCAGTCTGCATAATCTTAAGTATGGTAACCTGCGGTATTTATAGTATTTACTGGTTCGTCAAGCTCAACGACGAGATCAATTCCCTTTCGGGTCAGGAAGGAAAGTCAGGCGTAATGGTTATTCTTCTGACTCTTGTAACCTGCGGCGTTTACGGCATTATCTGGTATTACCAGATGGGGAAGAAGGTGGATATCATCAAGGGTCAGCCGGACGGCTCCACACACATCATATTTCTTGTGCTTGGACTCTGCGGCCTTGGTATAGTTGATTACGCTATGATGCAGGATACCATAAATAAGGCAGTGGGTTGATCAGGGAGCCGCAGTATGGACGGACTCGTAATGGTCTCGTATTTTATGCTGATATTTGCGGCAGCCGGCTGGGTCATCTGCGCTCTGTGGGCAATTTTTCCGGGTATAGTGAAGACTCTGTTCTGGCCGGGACACGCCTCTCTGTACGATAAGGAAAATCCGAAAGAGCATGCCAGATATCTGGCTAAGCTGGTAAGTATAGTATTGTGCGGCCCCGCCGTCGGAGGCCTGGCTGGGGTGCTTGGCGGCGGTCCGCTGTTGATACTTATCATCCCCGCAACAGTGGGCTTTTCAATACTCGCACGGAGTATCAGCAGAAAAAAGAATTGTAATCGGGAGGAAGGGCAATGAGAAAGCAAAAAAGAATGGCAGCAACGATACTTAGCATGGTAGTGGCATTTGTAATGATGCTTGGCTCTGCCGGTACAGTCTACGCAGGCAATATTGACGATCCGGTCATCTGGACCTGTTTTAATATTGGTGCGGTAGATAACGGAGCCGATAAATCCACGACGATCACTCTGGATGATACATATCTCGTTACGTCAATAACCACCTATCACTGGAATTACGGCAATGGTGTGAAGCCGGGCAAGATAGCGGTAAAACAGAACGGGAAAAAGATCGGAGTCTGGAGTGCGGAAGGTCGTGAAGGAAGCGGCGCAAAGAACGTCAACTGGGACATTTTTCCCGATATCGTTCTTGAGCCCGGAGATTATGATGTGCTGGATTCGGATCCCGATACCTGGAGTCAGAATTTTGAATCCGCCGGAATAGGCTTTGTGGAGGTGCGAGGCGTACCCGCAGAAGGCTCCGGTATAAAGTCAGAGGGCTCTTCCAAAAAGAAGGATACCAAAACCGGAAAGGACAGCAAAAAGGATAATAAGACCAAAAAGGACGGCACTTCCGGGAAGAACGGCAAGAAAAAGGACAGTACAGCCAAAAAGAAGAGCGATAAGACTCAAAACAACAATACCTCAAAGAAGGACGGTACATCAAAGAAGGGCGGCAAAACAACAAAGGACAGTACGTCCCAAAAGACCAGTACGGCAAAGGGTAAAACAGGTTCCGGCAAGCTGGAACCCGATCCCGACGATATACAGTGGTTTATTGATTTTTCCGAATCAGAGGGAGACAGTGTAGGCTCCAAAAAGGGAACCTATACCGAAAAGGATGATTTTGCCGGTAAATGGAAGGCATATTTTATCATGCTGGATGATGACGGCCTGCTTATAGAGGGAGATGAACACTGGTGCATGACTGCTGACGTGGAGGTTAAAGGAGATAATGTCACCTGCACACTGCACCCTGACTATATATATAACATGAAGACAAAAAAGAAAACAGATATGACCGGCGGTGCGGGCTATAAGTGTAAGGGTAAATGGAGTGACGGGGGAGTGTTCGATCTCACAGGTGACAGCGGGAATCTTTATTTGTTAGGCGCTATGGATCTGGAGGATGAGCAGATTGCTCTCGGGCAGTTCATGTTCCCCAGCGGAGAGTATGCATATGTAGGACTTCGCAGATAAATAATGATCAGGATTCCTGTTCAGGGGCTGACCTGAACAGGAATGTTAAGGAGGAAGATATGCAATCGGGAGTAATAGTTGTCGACCTGATAATGGGACTGATCTTCATGGGAGGTCTTTTGAGCATCATCTTAAACAGCAGGAAAAAGGGACGCTGCGTAGCCCAGACCTATGCCAGGGTGGTGGATTTTACCGTGAGCGAAGACTATGACAGCGAAGGGCAGAAGGAAGGAACGAGCTATCACCCTGTCATCGAGTTTTCATACGGGAGTGGATACGACCAACAGGGACAGTTTATAAACTACGTCGTACACAAACCGGCAGGGTATTCTGTCAGCAGCAAGCGTAAGGTTAAGCTCGGAAGCAATGTCAAGGTTTTTTATAATCCTGCCAGACCCGATGAATTCTATGTAAAAGGCCACAGCAGTACAGGCGGCTTTATACTGATGTTCTTCAGTGCGCTGACGGCAATAGCCGTGACCATAGCATCAATGCAATAAATTTTGAAGGAGATGTCCATGTTCTGTCCGAATTGTAAAAATGAAATTCCCGAAGGAAGTGTATTTTGTGATAACTGCGGTGTGAAGCTGGACGCGGTACCGCATAACGAGGCACCGGTACCGCCGCCGGGAGCAATGCCGCCGCCGGGAGCAATGCCGCCGCCGGGAACAGTACCGCCGCCGGGAGCAGTACCGCCGCCGGGAGCAATGCCGCCACCGGGAGCAATGCCGCCGCCCGGTGCAATGCCGCCGCCAGGCATGGGCCCGATGCCGCAGGGTGTCATGCCTCCGTTAAAACCGGGAGCTCCTGCTGATGCGCAGGCTATGCTCAAAAAAAGATCAAAGCTGCCTGTCGTTCTGATCATCATTATTGCCGTTGTTGTCATTGCCGGAGCGACAATAGGTGGGATCTTTGCCTTCAAAAAGTTCAAGGCGTTAAGAGAGCCGGAGGTTAAGGAGGAGGAGATGGATCCGCTGCACGATAAGGATCGGGATGAGCCTGAGGATGAAGACTCAGATGAGGATGAGGATTTCGATGAGGATGAGGATTCCGAGGAGGACGACGAGGAAGACGGAGACGACGAAGACGAAGACTACGATGAAGATGAAGAAGATGATGACTATGAAGATGATGAGGAAGATGAGGATTGGGATGATGAGGACGAAGACTCAGATGAGGATGAGGACGAGAATAAGAATAAGTCCGGCTCCTCAGGAGGTATTAAGAGTGTAGATGACGGAGATCCCTCAGAAACTGCGCTTACGGGACTTAAACGGGATGTACTGCAGTCAGGAGAAGTACAGTACGGAAAAACCGGTATGCTCGCTGCCAATACCTGGGTTGAGGATAAGGGAAAGTACTATTTCTTAGGACCGGATGCCTGCCTTGTCTATAATAACTATGCTCCCGACGGCTACTGGGCGGATGAAAAAGGAGCCTGGGATAAGAGCGTTGAGCGTCAGGAGCTTCAGTTTGAGCCCTATAACAACGATTATGTAGGGAATCTTTGGACCTTTGAGATCACAATGGACGATGCTTATAAAGGAAAGGGGAAGCTCTATTATACCGGCATGGGCGGAAAGAAGAGAGATATCATGATCGACAGGCTTGGTATCAGCTCCTACGTGGCCTTTGTGGAGGAAAACCCGGATGAACTGTATATGCTGACCGTTGTGGATGACGGAGAGAGCATCATTGCATCCTCGGACGGCAGCACGGATAGGTGCACGATACAGTGAAATGACAGAGGGATGATCATGAAAAAGAATAATAAAAAGCACAAAACGACAAAGAGAATGACCTGTGCATTGCTCGTGATGCTTCTGGTATTCTTAAGCGCCTGCAGCGGTGAAGGCGGAAAGGATAAGGGAAAAGACAGCGATAGCGGCAAACCGGGTTTTGGAGAGACCGGCGGGGGCACCGGGGATATTTATCCGGAGGAGCGTAATGAATGGAAAGTGCGCGCCGATGTTTCCGACATCGAACCCTGGTCAGATGAAGGAAAGCGCTATGTTTCTCCCGATTCCGGTCTGGGGCATTGGGAACTGACGGACTTTACGGAATTCGATCCGTTAAAGGACAGATGGGAGGCGGATGGTTACAGTGCCGAAGTGCGTCGGGGCGGTGAAGACGAATGGGAGGACTTATTCTTTGATTTTGACTCCTCAGGCAGAACCTCTGAGGTCATCGTGAATGTGGGTGCCCTGGAGGACAGCTATCTTTCGGGGGCCGAGTGCAGACCCCATGTCACCCTCCAGTATCCGAAGGAGGATGAGGAGAATGCCTTCTGGGATCTCTATGGATCGATGTATTTTGCGGATATCGAAGAGGATGAAGAGGAACCTTTCGGACAGTCTGTGACGATGCGCGATTATTGCTATAAACACCCGGGGAAAGA
>JAILQQ010000064.1 GCA_024698885.1 Lachnospiraceae bacterium
CATCTTCTTTTACAAGTCTTTCTGATAAAAGAACAGCATCCTCGTAGTTATAACCTTCCCAGGTCATAAAGCCGATGAGAGGGTTCTTGCCCAGCGCCAGTTCGCCGCCGCAGGTGGAGGCGCCGTCTGCGATGACTTCGCCCTTCTTTACGGAATCACCCTTGTTCACAATGGGCTTCTGGTTGTAGCAGTTGGACTGGTTGGAGCGCTGGAACTTGGACAGCTTGTATTCCAGTTCCTCGCCGCTGTCGCTGCCCTTGACTCTGATGATATCGGCGCTGACATAGGTCACCACGCCGTCTTCCTTGGCCAGCACGCAGACTCCGGAGTCCTCGGCGGCCTTCGGCTCCATACCGGTTCCCACCACTGGAGTCTCCGTAAACAGAAGAGGCACTGCCTGACGCTGCATGTTGGAGCCCATCAGAGCACGGTTTGCGTCGTCGTTCTCAAGGAACGGGATCAGAGCCGTTGCCACCGAAAATACCATCTTCGGGGAAACGTCCATATATTCAAACATCGATTTGTCATATTCAGAGGTTTCATCCTTGAAACGTCCGGCAACCATTCGTCTGACGAAATGCCCCTCCTGATCCAGAGGCTCGTTCGCCTGCGCGACATGGTAATTATCCTCCTCGTCGGCGGTCATATAAAGCACCTCGTCGGTAACCACCGGGTTCTCGGGATCGGAATGGTCAATCTTACGATACGGCGCCTCGACGAAGCCGTACTCGTTGATCCGCGCGTAGCACGCGAGCGAATTGATCAGACCGATGTTCGGACCTTCCGGCGTCTCGATCGGGCACATCCTGCCGTAATGGGAGTAGTGCACGTCACGTACCTCGAAACCGGCCCGGTCTCTCGAAAGACCGCCGGGACCCAGCGCCGAAAGACGTCTCTTATGCGTCAGCTCACCGAGCGGATTATTCTGATCCATGAACTGGGACAGCTGCGAGGAACCGAAGAACTCCTTCACGGCCGCCGTTACCGGTTTGATATTGATCAGTGCCTGCGGAGAGATATTCTCCAGATCCTGCGTCGTCATACGCTCTCTGACCACACGTTCAAGGCGGGACAGACCGATGCGGTACTGGTTCTGCAGAAGCTCACCCACAGCACGGATCCGGCGGTTCCCCAGATGATCGATATCGTCATCATTGCCGATGCCGTATTCCAGATGAATATTATAGTTAATGGAAGCAATGATATCTTCCTTCGTAATATGCTTCGGTACCAGCTCGTGTACGTTCATGCGGATCGCTTCCGCGAGTCCCTCCGCGTCTTCCGCGTACTCGTCAAGCATCTTCTTCAGAACGGGATAATACACAAGCTCCGTGATCCCGTATTCCTTCGGGTCACAATCGATATAGTGGCGCATATCCACCATCATATTGGACAGCACCTTGACATTTCTTTCCTCTGTCTGCAGATATACGTAAGGAACCGCCGCGTTCTGGATCGTATCCGCCAGTTCCGCCGTTACCTTCGTGCCGGCGCTCGCTAAGATCTCGCCGGTGCTTTCGTCTGCCACGTCCTCCGAAAGAACATGGCCGGTAATACGCTTCTTAAAGGAAAGCTTCTTATTAAATTTATAGCGGCCTACCCGCGCCAGGTCATACCGTCTCGGATCAAAGAACATGGCGTTGATCAGGCTCTCCGCGCTTTCAACGGTCAAAGGCTCTCCGGGCCTTATCTTCCGGTAGAGTTCCAGCAGACCGTCCTCATAGTTCGTAGAGGTATCTTTGGCAAAGGAAGCCATGATCTTCGGCTCATCGCCGAAAAGGTCAAGGATCTCCTGATTGCTGCCGATCCCGAGCGAACGGATCAGTACCGTAACCGGGACCTTTCTGGTTCTGTCAACGCGCACAAAAAACACATCATTGGAATCCGTTTCGTATTCCAACCATGCGCCCCTGTTGGGGATCACTGTCGAGGAAAACAGACGCTTGCCGAATTTATCATGGCTGATCGCGTAGTAAATACCCGGCGAGCGGACTAGCTGACTGACGATTACACGCTCTGCCCCGTTGATCACAAAGGTTCCGGTAGCCGTCATCAGGGGAAGATCTCCCATAAAGATATCGTGGCTGATGATCTCGCCGCTTTCCTTGTTGTACAGTCGTACATTGACCTTTAACGGTGCCGCGTAGGTCGCGTCTCTTTCCTTGCACTCCTCAATGGAATACTTGACATCATCCTCGCAGAGCTTGAAATCCACAAATTCCAGGCTCAGATGACCGTTGTAATCCATGATCGGAGAAATATCGGAAAAGACCTCCTTCAGACCTTCTTCCAGAAACCACTTGTAGGAATTCTTCTGAACCTCGATCAGATTCGGGATATCCAGAACCTCCTTCTGCCTCGAAAAGCTCATGCGGATATTCTTACCCGCGGGAATGGGACGTATCCTGTTTTTTTCCATCGACGTGTTCTCCGTATTAAATATTCATTTAGGAACCGGAAAACAGTTCCTTTCACCTTTGGGCAATAAAAAAGAGCCCATGTTTCCAAAATAACGCATCTTACATGGTAACACAAGCTCTTTCTTAAAGTCAAGTAAAAATTTATTTTATTTTAAGGTAACCTTTGCGCCTACTTCTTCAAGACGCTTCTTGATATCCTCGGCTTCTTCCTTGGAAACGCCTTCCTTTACCATCTTCGGAGCCGTATCAACCAGTTCCTTCGCTTCCTTCAGGCCAAGACCCGTGATCTCACGAACAACCTTGATAACCTTAACCTTCTCAGCGCCGAACTCAGTCAGCTCAACATCGAAGTCGGTCTTCTCCTCAGCTGCCGCACCGGCATCGCCGCCTGCTGCCGCTACTACTACGCCTGCTGCTGCGGAAACACCGAACTCTTCCTCACAGGCCTTTACAAGATCGTTTAACTCTAAAACCGTTAACTCTTTAATCGCATCAATGATTTCTGATGTAGATAATTTTGCCATTTTGTTATCCTCCTGATATAGTATAGTTTCTTTTCTGAATAATCTTACGCTTCCTCTGCGGGTGCTTCTGCCGGTGCTTCTTCAGCTGCCTCTGCGGGCGCTTCCGCCGCTCCTTCGCCATCCTTTTCCGCGATCTGTTTGATCACGCGGGCGAAGTTCGCGATCGGCGACTGAATAGAACCAAGCAGCTTCGAAAGAAGCTCTTCTCTTGACGGGATCTTTGCGATGTCGCCCATGCCGGCCGCATCGTAGTAAACGCCTTCTACCACACCGCCCTTGATCTCGAGCTTCGGCGCGGTCTTGGCGAATTTCGCGAGAATTCTTGCCGGTGCCGTTGCGTCATCTTTGGAAATCGCGATTGCGCTCGGTCCTTCCAGATGCGGGGCCAGGCTTTCCAGCTCGGTTCCCTTGAACGCGAAGTTCATCATTGTATTCTTGTAAACCTTATAGGTCACGCCGGCGGTACGAAGCTGACGTCTTAAATCCGTATCTTCGGCAACCGTCAGGCCGCGATAGTCTACAAGTACAACAGACTGGGCATCCTTCACGTTTTCCGCGATCTCATCAATAACAGGCTTCTTTAATTCAATCTTAGCCATATTGAACCCTTACCTCCTTTATAAAATAAAAAACTGCTGACCGAAGCGGAAAGCAGAGTATAATAAACATATACACTTCGTTTCCCTCGGCAGGAGAGCGGAGTCTTAAGATCCGCCGCATTACGCGAACCGCACCTGCTGTCTTCGGACGACCTTGCCTACTATACCACGTAGGCGCAGGGTCTGTCAATAATAATTTTATTCTTCTCCCTGGGCAGCCTGCTCCGTCACCGCCTGTTCCGCCGCCGCCTGCTGCTGTTGCAGGATCTGCGCGATCTGCTCCGGCGTCAGCTCCACAGCGGCCTCTCCCTCCGGCGAAGGTTCCGGCGTCGTACGGATAAACGCCTTCGAGGGCGAGGTGTTCTGACCGTTCTGGATATTATGGTTCGTCTCGGAGCGTTCAATGAATCCCTCCGGCGAGACGGCCGCGTGATCGGAGATCCCCTGCAGATAAGACAGGATCCGCGACTTGTCGCTTTCATCCGCCGTATAGGTATGGCAGCCGCGCTGGATGCAGGGAACAAATTCCACGGTTTTGATCGTGACCGCATCCTCTCCCGGCACCGTATTCAAAACCACCCGCGCGTAGCCGGTATCAATGGTGCGCGAATTAAACCAGAAATTTCCGAGGCTGTAAAAGACCGGAACGTCTCCGATATAGTCGATCCCCTGCAGGCAGTGGGAATGATCGCCGATGATCAGGTCCGCCCCCGCCGCCACGTAAGCCTCCGCAAGCTTCCTCTGGCTCTCCTCGACGAGATCGGTATTTTCACTGCCCCAGTGCACGTAGACAATCACAAAGTCGGCGTTAGCCCCGGCCTCCTCAATGCATTTCACCATTTTCCCCGGAACAAGCGTCCTTAAGACACCCGGAGAATCGGCGGTAGCCTCCTTCGTATCGGGGTTCCCTGTCCGCTCGATCTGCGTTCCCGAGGTAAAGGCAATGGTTCTGCCGTTTGCCTTGAAATAAACCGGCTTCATCGCCTCCTCGATGTTCATGCCCGCGCCCACAAAGGGGATCCCCGCGCCCTTCAGAATATCGAAGGTATCGGTTAACGCTTCCTCCCCGTAATCATAGGCGTGATTATTGGCGAGAGAAACGATATCCACCTGCATATCCTGCAGATAGGAAACGCTCTCGGGCTTTGCGCGGAAGGTAAACTGCTTGCCGGCTCTGGCGCTGCCGCGGTTGCTGTAGGGAAACTCATTATTGGCCATAAAGATATCCGCGGCAGAAAGCCCCTGAAGGATCTCCGGCGCGATGCAGCCGAGGATCCTGTCGTCATGTTTGTAGAGCTCGCTCATCACGCTGTAGCCCTCGGCAAAGCAGATATCCCCGATAAAGCAAAGCGTAACCTCATTAAGATCCGCGCAGGGTGCGGAGTAGATCCTGTTCTCGTCATCATGGATCTCTTCATAGACAAAGGGCGTCGGTGTCGGCGTCACCACCTCTTCCACCTTGATATCAAAGCTGATGTCATCAGTATTGATGACGATCACAGGCATATCCTCCTGCGCCTCTACGGACGTTTCCGCCTCCGTCTCCTCAGGCGGGAACAGCTTTGCCTTCACATCGTCCACCAGTTCACAGCCCGCAAGCAGGCAGGTCAGGACAAGCATCGGTAATATATATTTGATTTTGCCGTGGGGTATTATCCTTTTCATACTGTCCGTATCGTCAAAACAGGCCCCGGAAGACTCCGGAGCCTGTGCAAAGCTTTTATTAGAATTTCGCGGTAGAAACCTTTACGCCGGGGCCCATTGTTGTCGCCAGTACAATGCTTCTCATGTACTGACCCTTTAATGCGCTGGGCTTAGCCTTCACAAGCGCCTCCATCAGCGTATTGAAGTTCTCGGTCAGCTTCTCCTCGTCAAAGGAGGTCTTTCCGATCGGCGCATGGATAATATTGGTCTTATCCAGACGATACTCGATCTTACCGGCTTTGATCTCCTGAACAGCCTTGGTAACATCCATCGTTACCGTACCGGCCTTCGGGTTCGGCATGAGGCCCTTAGGACCCAAGACCTTACCGAGACGTCCGACAACACCCATCATATCCGGGGTTGCAACCACTACATCAAAATCAAGCCATCCTTCATTCTGGATCTTCGGAATCAGCTCGTCGCCGCCTACGTGATCGGCACCGGCTGCCTCGGCCTCGGCGATCTTATCGCCCTTGGCGAAAACCAGAACTCTCGTCGTGCGGCCCGTACCATTCGGAAGTACCACCGCGCCGCGGATCTGCTGCTCGGCATGACGGCCGTCGCAGCCTGTCTTAATATGTACCTCAACGGTCTCGTCAAACTTGGCCGTTGCTGTCTTCTTTACCAAAGAGATCGCTTCTGCCGGCTCGTAAAGGGTTCCGCGGTCAACGAGCTTAGCAGCCTCTTTATATTTCTTTCCGTGTTTCATATCGCTGCCTCCTATTCTTCCACGGTCACGCCCATACTTCTGGCGGTTCCCGCTATCATACTCATTGCTGCTTCCAGAGAACCCGCGTTCAGATCGGGCATCTTCAGCTCCGCGATTTCCTTCAGCTTATCCTTGGAAATCTTTGCTACCTTCGTCTTGTTCGGAACGCCCGAACCGGACTGGATATTGCATGCCTTCTTGATCAATACGGCTGCCGGCGGCGTCTTTGTGATGAAGCTGAAGCTTCTGTCCGCGTAAACCGTGATCACGACAGGGATCAGTACATCTCCCTTGTCTGCCGTTCTGGCATTAAACTGCTTCGTGAATTCCACGATATTCACGCCGTGCTGACCAAGCGCGGGGCCTACCGGCGGTGCCGGGGTAGCCTTTCCGGCAGGAATCTGCAGCTTAATGTAGCCTTCAACCTTTTTTGCCATTTTTTATTCCTCCTTTGTGGTAGTTGGCGGAAGCGGTTGACTTCCTCCCACTTTGTACCGGAGTCGTTTCGCTCCGGTTTTATATGAAAACCAAAAGGTTTTCAAAACACATGAAAATGATCCGGCAAAGGATCAGTCTAACTTTGAAATTTCATCAAAGCTGATCTCCACCGGGGTCTCCCGTCCGAACAGCTCTACGTTGATCGTAGCGGTCTGCTTGCCCATATCCATACGCTGGATCACGCCGACCGTATCCTTCCAGACGCCGGCCACCACCGCGACCGTATCACCCTCGCCGAAGTCGATAAAGACGTTCTCGCTCTTGATGCCGAGCGGCTTCATCTCGTTCTCCGTAAGCGGAACCGGCTTGCTGCCGGGGCCCACAAAGCCCGTTACCCCTCTGGTATTTCTTACTACATACCAGGTAACGTCGTTCATAAACATATTGACCAGAACGTAGCCCGGGAACAGCTTCTTCGCGCTTGTCTTGCGCACGCCGTTCTTTAACTCGGTCACGTCCTGCATCGGAACGCGCACCTCAAGGATCTCGTCCTCCAGATGACGGTTCTCAATGGCCTTTTCGATATTGGCCTTCACCTTATTCTCATAGCCCGAGTAGGTATGTACTACATACCAGCCGGATTCACTGCTGTTATATTCTGCCATAGCCTGGTATCTCCCGGATTTCTCAACCGCCGATATTGACAATAAAATCAACGCCGTACTGTAAGATGATATCCAGCACCGCAATGATTATGCCAAGCACCATCGAGATCGCAACAACCGAGATCGTCTGCTTTGTCACGTTCTCACGGGTTTCCCAGTTGATCTTCCGGAATTCCGCCTTTACGCCCTTGAAAAAGCCGCCTGCCTTTTCGGAAACAGCAGCAACAGCCTGGCCGGACCCGGTATTGTTATTCTTTTCGCTCGTAGCCATCTCTTACTTTGTCTCCTTATGCAGTGTGTGCGTTCTGCAGAATCTGCAATATTTCTTGGTCTCAACTCTGTCCGGATGAGCCTTCTTATCCTTCGTCGTGTCGTAGTTGCGGTTCTTGCACTCCGTACACGCAAGAGTAATTCTTGTACGCATGTTCTTTTCCTCCGAAATCTTAGACGATCATTTTGTCCTTCACAATGAACGCGGCCAGCATTTTCATATCCGCCGCTTCATCGTAAACGGTAACATTAACAACACAAAAAAAGGGCTCAGCCCTTCATCGCTATAAAAATATAGCACAGGAACCCGTACGCGTCAACAATATCTTTGAAAAATATTTCCACCTGTGCGGTTGCCGTGTATGATCATATCTGCATGCTGCTTGCAGCAAGGCAGATATGATCATACACGAGCAACCCACCCCAAAATGAGCAAAACGATTTGCGA
>JAILQQ010000210.1 GCA_024698885.1 Lachnospiraceae bacterium
TCAAACAGCCAGTCCATAGACTGTTCCCCGACGTTGTGCTTGCTGCATATATACTCGGCCTGTTTGTCGAGCATCTGGAGCGATCTCTCGTTCGTCATCGACGCGGGGTATTTGGGGACCGGACGCGAAACGGGATCCAGTCCTCCCAGGAACGTGGTCACCGTGTCTGCCCATACGTAAGGCTTTCCATCGGAAGCTAACCCGGGGTCGTCCTTCAGCGTCTGGCCGCCCTGGGGATTCTTTATATGCGTCATGACATCATTGCGCGCATCCGTCATATCGGGTCCTGAGGCCAGGTTCTCGGCTCCGAGCTGGACCTGCGCCAGCTTTGCCTTTACAACAGCTTTCGCTATGTCTTTTTTCTCCTCCCCGCTCATATCGAGGCCCTCGGCGCGGGCTTTCGCCAGCTGCATCTTCGCTTTGTGGCCTTCCTCTATCATGCGCCCGATCTTGTTTATCCCGGACACCACCTTGAGGTTTTCCTCGGTCATCCCCTTCTGCATGGCAAGAGCTTTCAATTCGGGGTCCTTCTCCATAAGGCCGATGAGCTTTTCAGAATTGTGGACCCATGCGATATCCTGCTGGCTGATCTTGCCCTCCAGGCTGGCCGCTTCCTTAGCGCACTTGTTTATACCGTCAGAAATGATGGCGGCCATTTTGTTCTTGTCGCCTTTCTGGTAATCCTTAAAGGCTTCTGCCGCGGCTTTGCGCCCTTCGTTCGTGATCGGCTCAAACCAGTTGCCTTCATTCTCGCGGGCTTTGGTGATGAACAGATCTCCGGTATAGAAACTGCGGACGTGACGCCGGAAGATCTCCGTGACCTGCTCTTCCTTAAAGCCGTGGCCCGTCAGCGATCTCATGGCATTCGTGTCCTCAAACTCTATGCCGGCTGCCTTGTCGCATATATCATCGCCCCAAAGAGCGAACATGGTAACAGCCGTAAAGTCCTCAGCCGTCATTTTTTCTCCGCTCTTTCCGATTTCGATCTTATCCAGATCGAAGCCGTCGGGGCCGTCCTTGGGGAATCTCGTCAGCGAGTCGAACTGTTCCTTCTTATACAGCCTTGTATCGTTTCCTACGGTAAGGAGCTCCTTGTCCATGATCGGATCGGGGCGGAAGATATTCGTCATCCTTTCGGCGCACATGTCTCGCGCGTTCGCGTCCTTTTCCGCGTTCCGATAATCCTTTTCATATTCCGCCTGGCGCTGCGCTTTCGCGTACCTCTCCCTGACCGCCTCGCCCTCTGTCTCCTCCCGCTCGAAGAAGGGCCGGCGTATCTCTCCTTGACCGTTCATCTTCAGAAGATTGTCAGCCTTGTCTTTGCTGCGGTTGTTCCACGCCGCATTCTGTTTTTTGTATTTGCCGATAAAGAAGCTCTTGATCTTCTCCCAGAAGCTGAGCGGCTTTAAAGGCGGATCAGGATAATTCCGTTCAGTTATGGGCTCGCTGTAGCCTATATGCGCCGAGCCGAGCTCGATATTCATCTGCAGCTGCGAGGGCCCCTTCTGGCCTGCGGGATAGACGAAGACGTTGCCCATGGCAGCCTGCTCCCAGAAATCCCTGCTCCCGGGCCTGATCCCGGCTTCCTCAAAGCTCATAAGCTTATCATGATTGTCGGCCGTCCGTTTCATCACGAGCATGCGCGGGACCGTGCTCGTTTTCGGTATGTTAAATCCTTCACCAAGATCTATTCCCAGATCGCTTATGAACTGCTTCCGGGATTCCGTGTACAGCCAGAGCAATCTGGCATCGCTCAGGTATGCTTTTTCTTCAGCATTGAGCTCTGTTTTCCGCGCGTTTACGGGTTTTTTGAATAATTCTTTTGCCAAGGTTATTCTCCTTTCAAATCGCTCTGATCCAATACTATTCACCTGATACATTTATTATAATAAATATCGATGTCCAACAGATGTCCAACAAGCCCCAAATGGCAGGATGATAACGCTGACAGTCCATTCAGGCAACACCTTTCCAAGGGCCAAAGCGCTGAACGGAACAGCTTTTCACGGTTCCCTTTCACCATCTGACAGATATCTTGAACAATAAAACTGGCGCCTCCTCTTTACAGGAAGCGCCTGAATCGTTTGATCACAGATCCTGCTATCGTGATCCTGTTCGGGGATCAAACCTCAGACAACGACATGACCCTTTGTAAGCCAAAGAAGCATTAACGCGTGCAGACCTATTGATAGTAACCGAGTAAAGTTCCTTTCATCCACCCGTAGAGCGGATAATTGATCTCGTACCAATCGAACCCTTCGGGACCCCTCGCAACATTTCCGGTAGTATTAGCCTGCGTGCCGTTTGGAAGAGAACCGATCTGCGGATAGTTTAATCCGGGACCGCTCCTTACGACCGCATCCATTTTCATACCTGTATTGACTGTCCTGTAAACTCCGCCGGACACGTTGTCCAGCTCCTCGTCCGTAAGTATCTTCTTATCTGACATGGGGTA
>JAILQQ010000220.1 GCA_024698885.1 Lachnospiraceae bacterium
ATACAGAAATCCCAGAAGAACGATCAGTCCCATGAAGGACGTCAGCCGGATCGCCTCCAAAAACGTCGCAAACAGGGTTACCCATATGCAGAACAGAGAAAACCCGATCAGGACGGCTTTGACGACCAAGGCCGGCTTTCCCGTCCAGATGCGGACGTTGGATTCCCGGTCATATTTTTTCATAACCTCCGCGATATCTTCCTTTATCTGCCCGTTTTGATCTTTCACTTCTGCCTGACTGCTCATAAATCTCCCTCTCTGTATCCCTGCGTCGATCCGGTTACGATCCGTCCGTTCGGGAATGCTCTTCCGTTCATTCCGATTGCTGCTACTTCAACACCGTCACCCCATGCTCCTCATAATAGCGGGCCGCTCCCTCGTGAAAGGGTACGGTTATCCCGGAGGTGGCGTTTTCTATCGAAAGCTCCGCTCCCTTGGCGTTCTCTATAGCTATCTCCTCGATATGATCAAAGATCGCGGCGGTGAGCGCGTAAACACAGTCGTCATCCAGATCCGCATCCACGATCAGCGTCGCTTTGATCGTGATCGTTTCAACCGGCTCGCTCTGCCCCGGATAAGTATCCGCCGGGATCTGCATAGGCGCATAATACGGACAGAGCTTCATGATATCATCCCGAAGCTCTCCCTCGACCGGGATCAGGAACACGCCGTTCGTGGTAGCAAGCTCAGTGATCGCCGAAGTCGGCGCGCCCGCGACGATGAAGGCCGCGTCGATCTGTCCGTCCTTCAGCGCTTCCTTGCTGTCGTCAAAGCTCTGGTACTGCGGTTTGATATCGTCAACGGAAAGCCCTGCCGCCTCCAGCACATCCATCGCGTTAAAATATACGCCGGAACCCGGCGCTCCGATCGAAACGCTTTTTCCCTTCAGATCACTGACCGTCTTAATATCTTCCTTCATGGTGATCAGCTGGACCGTCTCGGCATATAAGGCGCCCATCACGCGGAAATCGCGGCACGGCCCGTCCGTCTCAAAGGACCTGCTGCCCTCCCAGGCATAATTCATGACGTCGGACTGGGTAAAGCCGATCTGATAATCTTTGTCTCCGATGCTCTGGATATTGGCCTTGGACGCCGCCGTCGAAACCGCCGTCACGCTGTAATCCGTGTACTCCTTCATATACTGGGCCAGGACGCCGCCGAAGGCATAATAGGTTCCCGACGTTCCTCCCGTTCCCATCATCAGCCGCTGCCCGCCGCAGCCGGAAGCGGTAAGCAGAAACGCCGCCGCCATCAATACGCAGCACAGCTTTTGCCGTATTCTTCTCTTCATATATGTCTTCCTTTCCTGCGCCGATCCGCTTTGCGAATCGTGCGCTTAGGCACGAACCTGTTCGTGCCGATCCGGTCAGCTTGCTGACCGGATCATTTCATATTCTCGATGAGGTTAAGGATGATCTCCGCGCATTGCGGGATACTGACCCTTCCGACGTCAAAGCAAAAGGTATAATTTGACGCGTCATAGAGCTCCGATCCCGTATACTGCTTGTAAAATGTCCGGCGCTTATGGTCATGCTCTTCCAGGCTCTTTGCGGATACCGGTTCCCCGTTTTCGGAAAGCTCCTCCATCCGTTTTATCCGATCCTTTAGCGGCGCGTGCAGATAAACGCTCACCGTATCGATCCCGGCCTCGGCAAGGACCCGGTCCGCGCAGCGTCCGATCATGATGCAGGGATTCTCCGCAAGCTTTAAGATCACCTTTTTTTCCGCCGCAAAGATCGCGTCATGGGAGCTGCTGTAGAAGACCGCACTGTTTAAGAAGTTATTGAGCACCTTGGAAGAGGTGCTCATTTCCTCCTCCTCGCGCTTCACGTCTTCCTCGTCGTAACCGCTCTCCTCCATCGTTTTTGAAACAAAATCCCTGTCGTAATAGGGTATCTTAAGTTTTTCGGACAGAATAGCCGCGAGGCTCCTTCCGCCCGCACCGTATTCCCGGTTGATCGTGATCACCGGCAGTTTCTTTTCACTCATTTTTGTCCTCCACAATATTAAAACCCGAAGTCATCCGAGATGATCGTACCGCCTGAGATCTCTATGCCGTTCTCATCAAAGAGGAGCTTCATCTGCCGCAGAAAGGCCATACGAACCTCCGAGCGTTTATAGCTGATCGTATGCAGCGAGAAGGATAAGCTTATCTGGTTCGGGGGCAGGTTGGAAATCCCCTTGTACTTAGGCACCCGTACCAGCCCGTCGATCTTATGCCACATCTTCGGGAGATTAGCATGTAACAGTTCTTCCACTTCCTTGATATTGGAACGGTTCGGGATCGAGATAACAACACTTATCTTGCTCAGATCCCCTGACCGGTTGATCACGCTCTTCACGCTGGAATTATTGACAATGAGCGTATCTCCGTTTGCGATCATCTTGGTGGTCCTCAACCCGATCTCCGTGACGATACCGGTCTTTCCGTCGATCGTGATCGCGTCTCCCACATCAAAGGTCCTCTCAAATATCAAAAACATGCCGGAGATCAGATCCGCCGTAATACTCTGCGCGCCTAATCCGATCACCATCGTCAGCACACCGGCCGAAGCCAGAATGGCCGTCGCGCTGATCCCGATCTGAGAGAGGATGAAAATGATAAATCCGATCGCAAACACATATTTGATCGTACTCTTGATCAGGAGGCAGATCGTCTCGATCCTTGTGCCGGAGATCTTCGCTATCTGGTAAAGCATCTCCTTTATGGCGATATTCAAAAACACGATCAGGGCAAGGACCAGCAAAAACTCCGCCACGGAAAAAACATTTAATCCCTTGTTCCAGTTACCCCTAAAGACATAATTCAGCGAGAACCCGTCAATGATATCTATCCCAAACAGCGGAAATACGAGCGGGAGCATAAACAACACCGCAAAGATCATCGCAAAGATCCGGAGCGAATTAACAGCAATTTCGGGGATGCTCATCTCCGCCGTCTTTTTACGGTCCCTTTTCCATCTCTGATCGAACAGATACTTATTATTCGTTTTTAAATGAGCGGATAATATGTGGGATTCCTCGAATCTCTTTTGCAGCAGTTCCTCGGATTCCAGCGAATTCACAATGCTTTCCGTATCATTTGTTCCGTTTTGTCCGGCCTCCGGATCCTGGACTGCTTTTTCAGGTGACGGACCGGCCTTTTTTCCGTAACGATCCATCCATATGCCAACAAGGATGATACATGCCATGGACAGAAGCATAAAGAAAGCGACCGGCAGGATAACAGTCATGAAATACGCATCGGGAATGAGCTTTTTAGCCATAACGATCAGATCATCGCCAGTCTCGCCTTCCTCCGTCATCAATTCGCTTCCTGCCAGGACGATCCCGTCACCTGTCCTGCTTTCCGCTACCGTACTGTCCTCCATCACTTCCTTCGGGATCTCCAGATATCCGGCATCCGATCCCACCATATTGGCATTCGTGGATTCGATCACCGTTCCCGTCGTGCGGTCGATGATACAGGATTCATCCGCTCCCCCGATCAGCCCGTATTTAAGCGTGGTCGACGGCTCGATCAGCCCGGTCAGCAGATCTCTTTGGGACGAGGTAAAGGTCGTCAGGACACAGCCGTTTAAGATACCGTTTTTATCCCGGATCCCGACCCCGATATACTGCCTTTTCGTCCCGGAATCATCATTTACGGGGCTCTGTACGATATGATCTCCCCCCGCAAGCAGCGGCAGGAATTCCGATGAATGCGCGTTTTCACTGCGCGAAAGCATGAACTCGTCATTCGGTGAATTAGTGATGACCGTCTTTCCGTTTCTGTCTAAGACATAGATATACTCGATCCCGAGAAGCCCGGATATGGCGTCCAGATCCTCCCTGCTTAACGTCTCAATATCTTCCTCACATTGACCGGCGGCCATCCGGCTTTGGATCAGGAACTGCTTATCCAGCCATTCGTTGAGCAGGCCCTGCTGCTCCCCGTATACCTCCTGGGCGGTATTATTATTCGCTACCAGGCATTCCATATCATAAAAATCTTCGGTGGTATCGCAGAGCGAGCTCCAGAACCAGGTGGTCAGCAATACGACCGTCAGGCTGAAGCACGAGAAAAAGGCAATATTCCGTCTGAGACCGCCCTTTATTTTCTTTGCCGCAAGACCATGGGTAAGCCACGCAAGCATTCCGAGGAAGAACGTCGCGATAAAGGCCGACTGCAGCGCGTTTATGATCATCATAAACAGGGCTCTCCTGACGTCGGCGATCACGACGAATTCCTCGTTATCCACCGAAAGCTCTCTGCCCATAAAAAAGAAAAACGGATCCTCTGCCTTCCTGTAGGTGCAAAAGCCATCCTCCATGGATGTTTTCTTAAAATCACCTTCGTACAGATAGGTATACGGATATTCATCCGCCAGTTCTTTTTCATCCGTCAGTAATAAAACATTGAGGCTCGCGCTGAATCCAAGCAGCTGAATCTGCTGTCTGATATCTAATGTATCCTGGCAGATTTGATTAAAATCCTCGGTCGGGATCTGTATGGTAAGGTACCTGTCGTCGTAAAGCCTTCCGGATAAAATGTAATGCTCTGCATCCTCCGAGGATCCGATGCTGCATATGATATCCTTTGAACTTTCGGCAGGGTCATTTTGATCATCCGGATATTGAAAGATCCGGATGCTGCCCGACTTGTCAAAACCGATAAAGAACGGCAGTCCGGATATGCCGGGAAGCTCCGTATTCGGGTCCTCTCCGGCGCGGAATATGATCCGGCCTGATGCGTCCGTCAGATAAGCTCCCGTGATACCGACGGTTTCCATGGCATCGTTCAGGGCTGACGCGTCTGAGATCTGCCCGTCACGGATGCTGTCGCCGATAAACATATATCGGGATGCCAGCCAGTACCAATACATATCCGACATGGTTTCTTCATTATCCAAAAAAGTCGGCACCAGACCTTCAATACTGGAAATGGCCTGATCGATCCGGCTTTTTGACCCCGTGATCTCTTTCCCCATCATATCCTTAAAATGCCACACAAAGATCAGGGCAGCTTGAACCGCCACCAGCAGGATCAGGATAATGCCAAACGGGATCTGGCCGGATTGTTTTTTCTTTCCTTTCATAACAGTTATTTATTCCAGTTCTATAAGTTCTCCGTTTAACCTTAACATATATGTTTGGTTTCGGCGTAAAATATGGCTTATTTCTATCTCCACGGTATAATTTCTTAAAAGCCGGCAAAAAAGTTCTTTTTTCTCTTTTATATATGCAGTAAAGTACTCGACAATACTGCGAACCTCTTCCACTTCCATACATGCATCTATATTATCACATTTTTCTATCAAATCCGATACATTACCATCTATAATACTGTTCTCAACATCCAGTTTACTCTGTTCATCACCAATAAAACATTCCACTATTCTTTTCTTTATCTGATCTTTCTCTTTAATTTCAGCATTTTTTGATATGTTATCAATAAACGCAAATAATTTCCCATATGTGCCTTCTACAACAAACGAGAGAATAATCGAACTTGCCTCTATAATATCAAATTTTTTCCATCTTTTTCCCTCTTTCATGTATCTATATAGAACACTATACTTCCTTTCATCTGCATTTTTGAAATCACATGTTTTATATGATCTTAAGTCCAATTTTTCCATAGATTCACTAGCTAATATGTGGGAAACGGTTGTACATCCTGAACCAGTTCTCCCTGTAAGTCCCAAAATTATCATTTTATCACGTTGTCTATATAAAGACCTTACCGCTTCATTCTTATCCATACCACAAATCCTCTCTATGATATATTATCATTTCAATTATGCCTCTCCTGCAACCTCTTATGCACATCCGACGCCCCATAAAGCACATCGGTAACTGTTACAACTCCCGGATCTATCACATAACAGACAAGATAATTGTCCACTACCATTTTATGTATTCCCAGCGAATGCTCGGG
>JAILQQ010000224.1 GCA_024698885.1 Lachnospiraceae bacterium
TGCCGATTCGGTCTGCGTTCAGACCGAATCATTTTCCTATCTGATATATTATAGCATAAAAAAACAGAGAAATAAGCATAATTGATCTCTTTTTTGCATTACCCTTTTTTTCATTGCGTAAAGCAGATGTCTGAAGTATACTGATTTTATAAGTGAGGCTTCTGAATGAAAAAGAGATTTTTTTCCATACAGTTCAAGATCCTGACCGGTATCGCCATAACAGGCTTTGTTATCGGTCTTCTGTCCATCATATCGATCAGAATGATCGCCGCCAATATCATCGATAACGATTATTGTCAGAAAGCGGAAAAGCTCGCCCAGACCGCGGCCGCCGTGCTTGACGCCGAAAAGGTCAATGCTCTGAAGAAGGAGATAATGGCGATCTACGATACCGTTGAGGAACCCGTGCTCAGCTCGTCCTGGGGCTCCGACGAATGGAACGCCTATATGGCTCTCTTCAGTGGCATTGAAGAAAGTCCCGTTTTTACCAAGCTGCGGGAAGATATCCGTGTTCTGCAGGATATCAATCAGGTTGACTGTATCTATATCACCGTCTTCGACGAAAATGGCGCCCTTTATCTTGTGGACGGTGCCTACGAGGATGCCTGCCCGCCCGGCTGCGTGGATTACTTTGCGGAGATAGGCTTTGACTATGACGCTGTCATGAAAGATGATCCCGGTCTGTTGGACGCGTATTTCACCAATGAAGAGATTTACGGCTCGCTCGTTACCGCGGGCGCTCCGATCTATTATAACGGAAAGGCCATCGCCTTTGTCTGCAACGACATCTCCATGAACGAGGTCAGAGCGGAGGAGCGGGCCTATGTGATCTATATGACAGTCATGATCACCGTGATCACCCTGCTCATCATCGCGATCGGCCTCTGGTATGTGAACCGGAACCTGATCCATCCCGTGATCGCCCTCTCCGATACGGCGCAGAACTACTGCTCCGAGGGGAGCGGTGTCTATCATCACAACTTTGAAAAGCTTTCGTTCGCAACCCATGACGAAATCGCGGAACTCCTGTCCTCCATGCAGCAGATGGAGGCGGATATGAACGCCAACATCGAAACGCTTGTCAATACAAAGAACGAACTGCGCGAGACCACCGAAAAAACCGAGGAAATGACCGAAGTCGCGATGAAGGATCCTTTGACAAGCGTCGGCAGCAAAAACGCATATGAAAAGCTGGTTAAGACGATCGAAACGGATATCGAGGGCGGAGCGGCCTCCTTCGGCATTGTCATGATCGATCTGAACGACTTAAAGCTCACCAATGATACCTACGGCCATGAAAACGGAAATATCGCGATCAAAACCATCTGTAAAATGGTCTGTGATGTATTCGCGCACTCTCCTGTTTTCCGGATCGGCGGCGATGAATTCGTCGTGATCGTAAAGAACAGGGACTACGAGAACGTGCTTCCGCTGATCGCATCTCTGAAAAAGCGGATGGAGGATAATCAAAAAAATGCTGCGGAGCCTTACGAAAAGGTTTCCGCAGCGATAGGCTTCTCGTCCTATGATAAAAGTATCGACCCGGATTACAAAACTGTTTTTACCCGGGCCGATACGGATATGTATGAAAACAAGCGGCGGATGAAGGGAATGTGATAAGACTTCCTCTTATTGATCGAGCGCCCTGTTAAACGTCTCCACTAACGCATCCACTTCACTGTTCTTCGCGCCATTGAAGCTCCGAAGGCCTCTTAAAGGCATATAGCGCATCATGGCCTTTGACATCTCGTCATTAATGGCCTCCGCGGCCGCCTCGGTCTTGTCTTCCTCTTCATTCCCGAAGACCGCCATCAGCGGCATCAGTTTTTCCCCGATCAGACCGGCAAGCTCCGGATGTTCTTCAAGTTCTCCGATTGTCGTCGTACTCTTTACCCTAAAGGGAAGCTTTTGATCGGCGGCAAGCTCGATGGTCTCCGATACCGCGATATCCGCGGAGGAGGAACCGATCAGGATCTCATATTCACCGCCTGCGGCAAACCAGTCTCCGATCTCCGTGCTGTAATAAGCAAAGGAACGATGATCAAGCTCCATCGTCACGGTCTTCTTTTCACCGGGCGCAAGCGCTGTCTTGGCAAAGCCTTTTAACTCCTTCTTCGGTCTGACCTCGGTTTCCGTATGATCCGCCACGTAAAGCTGGACGACCGCCTTGCCGGCCCGGTCCCCCGTATTTGTCACATCCACGAAAACCTTCACCGGATCAGATACGCTTTCTCCGGTTTTTTCCACCTTCAGGTTATCGATCCGAAAACTCGTATAGGAGAGGCCGTGGCCGAAGGGGAAGAGCACCTCCGTCTCCTTCATCTCATAATAACGGTAGCCCACGAAGATCCCCTCTCCGTAATACACCTTACCCCGCTTACCCGGGAAATACAGATAGGAGGGATTGTCGGAGAGCTTTTTCGGGAAGGATTCCGCCAAATGCCCGCTGGGATTCACCTCACCAAAGAGGATCCTTGAAACGGCCTCGCCGGAAGCTTCTCCGCCGAGATACGCCTCTAAGATACCCTTCACGCTGTCAACCCAGGGCATTTCCACCGGCGATCCGTTATGGAGCACCACCGCCGTATTCGGATTCACTGCCGCGATCGCCTCGATCAGCTTGTCCTGACAGGCCGGCAGACGCATATGCTGTCTGTCATAGCCCTCTGATTCAAAGATATCGGGAAGGCCCGCAAAGATCACGACCTTGTCCGCTTTCTTCGCCGTCTCGACTGCTTCCGCAAAAAGTGCCTCGTCCTCCTTGTCCTGATCCGAGGGGAAGCCCTCCGCGTAGAGGATTTCGGCTTTTCCCTCCGATGCGCTCAGGGCGTCGGTTATCTTAAAGCAGTTGATATGGGAGCTGCCGCCCCCCTGGAAACGCGGTTTCTTCGCGAAGCCGCCGATAAAGGCGATCTTTTCGTTCTTCGCAAGCGGAAGGATCTGGTCCTCATTTTTTAAGAGCACCATGCACTCGCCGGCAATCTCGGCCGCTTTGTCATGGTCCTTCTGCCGGTCAAAGATCCCTCCTGTTTTCTTGTCGGCATAGCGGAAGATAACGTCTAAGATCCGCTCCACGCAGAGGTCAAGCTTTTCCTCGGGAAGCGTACCGTTCTTCACGGCTGCAACGATCAGCTCATCGTTATCGCTGCCACAGGCAGGCATCTCCAGATCAAGACCGGCCAAAACGCCCTTCACTCTGTCGTTCACCGCGCCCCAGTCGCTCATCACATAGCCGTTAAAGCCCCATTCGTCCCTAAGGACCTTCGTTAACAGCCACTCGTTTTCCGAAGCGAAGGTGCCGTTGATCCGGTTATAGGAGCACATCACGGTCCAGGGATCGGCCTTCTTCACGGCGGTTTCAAAGGCAGGCAGGTAGATCTCCCGTATGGTCCTTTCATCAGCCTCCGAGGAGCCGCTCATTCTCTCATGTTCCTGATTGTTCAGCGCAAAATGCTTGATAGATACGCCGACGTTCTTTGACTGTACACCGTTTATATAGCTGGCAGCCATTTCCCCCGCCAGATACGGATCCTCCGAAAGATATTCGAAGTTCCTGCCGCAGAGCGGCGAACGCTTGATATTGACCGCCGGTCCCAGTACAACGGAAAGATCCTCCGCCTGGCACTCCTCTCCGATGGTCTCGCCCATGCTCCTGATCAGATCTCTGTCAAAGGAGCTCGTGATCGCGCAGCCTGCCGGAAAGCATACTGCCACGATACTGTCGTTGACACCGAGATGGTCGGCCTGCGTATCCTGCTTCCGTAAGCCGTGAGGGCCGTCGCTGACCATCACCTCGGGGATCCCAAGCCTTTCCACGCTCTTTAAATGCCAGAAGTCCTTGCCGGAGCATATGCCCGCCTTTTCTTCCAGCGTCATTTCGCTTATCAGTTTTTTGATATCCATAAACGCTCCTCTCTATATATTATACACACTGCGAACCCGCAGATTGACCGGTTCTCCCTGAAGGATCTCCACGGTCTTTTCCCCGGCATTCAGATCAAAGTAATTATCGGAAAGCCAGAGATCCTCCGTTTCATTCAGGATCTCCACGCTCCTTGCATACTTTTGTGCCCGTACCGTGAGCTTCCTGCCGTCAACTGTAACGCTCAGGCCAGGATCCTCAAAGCGGAAATATTTCGGCATCGTAAAGAGCACGGTGCCGGCGGAAACAATCTCGTCCCCTCTGCAGATCCGGTAGCTGACATACTCGTTAAACCGGTCAAGCTGCGAAAGCTCTGTCTTCTTCGTCCAGACAGAAGAAAGCGCCGGTGCCGTGACGTTTTCCTGTTCCTCTCTCAGGATCTCCCCGGCGGCGTTTCGCACCTCCCAGAAGAGCGTGACCGTTTCTTCCCCCATGGTTTCATTTGCGACACAGAAGCGGACGCTCTGCTTTATTTCCCGCGGAAGGACGTTTAAAGGCGTCTCCGTGCTCAGCTCGCTTTCTTCTTCACAGGAAACCATCAAAGGGGCAAAGAACCGCCTCGCGTAATAATGCAGTGCCTTCAGTCTTCCGCAGTAATCCACACTCGACCAGGAGGAAACCGGCCAGCAGTCATTGAGCTGCCAGATCACGCTTCCCATGCAGCGTCCTCTGTAACGTCTGAAATGCTCCACGCCGTAGCGGATCGCCTCCGCCTGCAAAAGCTGGGAAGCATAGATCAGGTCGGAAAAGCTGTCCGGATATCGGAAGGTCTGCTGCAGATAGCCCATGATCTTGCCGTTTGCCTGACCGTTTCTCTGATGCCTTTCAAAAATATAGGAAAAGATATTCTTATCCCTTTCGTCATCGGTAAAGGTCTCCACGGTCCGTTCCGAGGGGAAGGACTGGAAGCCGAACTCCGAGACAAAGCGGAAATAGAATTTCCGGTATTCCGTAAAGGGCTTGTTTCCGTGCCAGACGTCCCAGTAGTGAACATCTCCCCGGTCCGGATCCGCCGGGTTGTCAAAGCTTCCCCCGGAGGAGGGACTGGCCGGCCAGTAGAAAACCTGAGGCGCCAGCTCTTCCATGAGCTTGGGCAGGATATACTCATACATGATCAGATAATCCCTGACCTCGGCATCCTTTGTGACCCAGAGCCTGGTGGCGGTAAACAGCTCCATTTCATTGTTTCCGCACATTAACGCAAGCGATGCGTGATGTCTGAGCCTGATGATATTATCATAAAACTCGGCCCGGATATTTTCCTCAAACGCCGGGGTCAGATCGTACATGCCGCAGGCGAACATAAAGTCCTGCCAGACAAGCAGGCCGTATTCATCGCAGAGATCAAAAAACCAGTCGTCGGGATAATACCCGCCGCCCCAGACACGGATCACATTAAAGTGCGCAAATAAAGCTTTTTTAAGCAGTGCCTTTGTGGTCTCCCTGCTGACTCGTCCTAAGAGATGGTCCTCCGGGATATAATCCGCTCCCATCGCAAAGATCTTCACGCCATTGACGGTAACCGCGAATTCGTTTCCCCATTCGTCCTTTTCCTGACTCACGGTGAGGGTACGAAGGCCGATCCTTCTCTCCCATTCGTCAAGCACCTGTCCCGAGTCTCTGTCCTTTAATAGAACCTTCAGCGTATATAACGGCTGTGCCCCGTAGCCGTTTGGCCACCAGAGCTTCGGCGCGTTGACCGCTATCTCTGTCGCCTCTCCGGCGTTTCCGCTAAAGTACTGCTCCTCTCCGTCCGGCGTAGTCAGGATGATTTCCGCCTCCAGATCGGTCCGTGCCGGTCCGGCCGGTTTTCCGGGCCGGATCATTTCCTTCCGGCAAACTCCGTCATCCCCGTAAAGAACGGGCGTGACGGAGAGCGTCACCAGGTCCTTCCCGTGCTCCTGCCTGACGGCAACGGTCTCAAGTCTCCCCTGAGACCAGGCGCAAAGAAACGCCGGCCGGAAGATACCGGCATCCGGCAGATGCGCCCCCCAGTCCCAGCCAAACATGCAGTGCGCCTTGCGGATATGGACAAAACCGGGCATCGCGTCCTCACTGCCCCTGGTCGGCGCCTTCTCATAGGCCTCCCTGATATAGCGCAGGGGGGAATGGAACGTAACCGTCAGCTCATTCGATGCCCCGATCACGTCCTTCACGTCAAATTCATAGACGCGGTGCATATTATCGGTTTTCCCGACGGACACGCCGTTTAAGGTAACGTCCGTAAGCGTATCGAGCCCCTCAAAGCGCAGCACGATATGCTCCTCCCGCAAAAGGGCGGGATCACAGGGAAACGTGCAGTGATAGGAGAAATCTCCCTCCATCAGCGCAAGCGCCTTATCCTCATTATCCTTAAAGAAGGGGTCCTCCATCTGCCCTTCTCTGAGCAGATCCGTATAAACGGTTCCCGGGACGATCGCAGGTACCTCGATCCCCCTGTTTATGTCACGGAGTATCCATCCCTTGTTCAGTTGTAATGTCTTCATAATTATTTCCTTACTGCTCCTTATTTATCTCTGGCTACCGTATCCAGATCCCATTTTTCATAGATCTTCGGTACATCGCTGATCAGGCGCTTCGTATAATCCGCCGTGGGATTTAAGATGACGGTTTCCGCAGGGCCCGACTCCACGAACTTACCATGCTCCATAATATAGACCTTGTCCGAGATATAATAGGCCAGCCCGATATCATGGGTGATGAAGATGACCGTCATATTCACCTCATCCCTGAGCTTTAACAGCATATCAAGGATCGTGGCCCGGGAGCACGCGTCGATCATGGAGGTAGGCTCATCGGCCATTAAGATCTTCGGCTTTAACAGGAAGATCCTGGCGATCATAAGTCTCTGCATCTGGCCGCCCGACAGCTCAAAGGGATACTTGTTGGTCAGCTCCGAGTATTTCAGGTTCACAAACCGGCAGGCTTCCTCTTTCATCCGGTCCTTCTCTTCCTTCGGGGCCTTTCTGTAGCCTCTCATATTCAGGCAGTCGTCAAGGACCGCGTCGATCTTATAGAATATATTGTAGGAAGAAAAGGGATCCTGAAAGATCGGCTGGATATTCTTCCAGTATTCCTTCCGTTTCGCGCCGGTGCTGATATCTCTTTTCCGGCCCTGAAATTCGATCTCTCCCTCGGTCACGCTGATCAGGCCGAGAAGCATCTTGGAGAGCGTTGTCTTGCCGCTGCCGGATTCTCCGACGATGGAGACGAACTCGCCCTCGTTAAAGTCAAAATCCACGTGATCCACCGCTGTCATAGACTTGTTTCCCACGCCGAAGACCTTTGTTACGCCCCGTCCCGTAAGGCAGGGCTTGCGGTCAGTCGAATTCTGTACTGAGTTCCGGTTCTGCTCCATTCTCATATACCTCCCTTAGCTTTCTTACCGACATCAGGCAGCGGTAGGTCCTGCCTTCCTCAAACTCTTTCATATCCGGCGCCATCGCCGAACAGGTCGGGGTCGCGTACGGGCATCTTTCGGCAAAGCGGCAGCCCTTCGGCGGATTCTTCAGGTTGGGCGGGGTTCCCGGGATCGCCGTCAGCTTATGCTCCCTGACGCCCGACTCGGGCACGATGATCGACCCCATCAGACCCTTCGAGTAGGGATGGACGGGATCAAATACCATCTGCTGCGCCGTTCCCCTTTCCACGATCTGGCCCGCGTACATGACCATGATATCATCGGTCACGTTGTATAAAAGCGGCAGCTCGTGGGTGATGAAGATCATGGACTTGATATAGCCCTTTTCCATCAGCTCACGCATCATGCGGATGACCATCTTCTGCGAGGTCACGTCAAGCGCTGAAGAGGGCTCGTCGGCGATCAGTACCTTCGGCGAAAGGATCGTCGAGATCGCGATGACTGTCCTCTGCTTCATACCGCCGGAAAGCTCCACCGCGTGCTTCTCAAGGACCTCCTCCGGAAGCCCGAGATCCGCGAAACGCTCCTTCGCCATATCATAGACTTCTTTTTTCGACATCTTGATCCCGTGGGCCTTCATCACGTCCTCAATGAAGCGGATGATCTTCATCGTCGGATTCAGCGCGTTCATGGCCGCCTGCGGGATATAAGCCACTTCGTTGCCGAGGATCTTGCGTCTGACATCATTGGGCTTCATCGCTGAGATCTTTACGCCGTCGATGATGATATCACCGCTCATATAGTGAAGCGGCGCAAAATAGTAGCCGATCAGGCTTAACGCGAGCGTCGACTTGCCGCAGCCCGACTCTCCCGCGATCCCCAGGGATTTTCCCTCCTCGATCGTTAAGGAAACGTCGTCCACCGCGTAAACGTCCTCATGAAATCTGGTTACATATTTGGTCTTTAAATGATTTACTTCCAGTATCACTTTTCCCATAGCCTTATCCCCCCTAATCTCTGAGCTGCGGATTGAATACCTGATCCAGTCCCGTATTCATCAGATTCAACGAGAAGGAGATCAGGGCGATCACGATAACAACGGGGAAATACGCCCACCAGCTTCCGTTCAGATGCGCCGCGTACTGCATGGCCCAGTTCATCATAAGGCCCAGGGTGGCCACCTTCGTGGTTGCGGGTCCCAGTCCGATCATGGAAAGCTGCGCCTCGGCAAGGATACCGGAGGAGATCTGCAGGATCATGGCCATGACCACATAGGAAGCGATATAGGGCAGGATATCCGTGAAAATGATCCGTGCCATACTGTGCCCCGAAAGCTTCGACAGATTCACGTGATCCCGGTTCCTGAGGGAGATAACCTGGGAACGCACCGACCTCGTGGTCCATGGCCAGGAGGTCACGCCGATGATGAACGCTACCATCATGACGCCTCTGGCAGAGGTACCCACGCTGTAGGAGATCAGGATCAGGATGATAAACGAAGGGATCACGGTAAAGAGGTTTGTTAAGAACATGATCAGGTTATCCACCAGACCGCCGACATAGCCGGCGACCAGCCCCAAGATCAGACCGATGGCCGTCGCGATCAGACCGGCGACCAGGCCGATCCGCAGGGAAACCTTCGTTGCCGCCACTAATTCCGTCAGAACGTCTCTTCCGAAGTTATCCGTACCCAGGACAAAGGTTCTTTTGTTTACCACATCCTTGGTATTCACAAAATTGGTTCCCTTGATCTTCTTGACCTCTTCAAGCTCTCCGGATTCCGGATCCTCCTTGGCAATGATGACGTCCGAGCTGTTTAAGGCATCCATTAACTCCGAATCCAGTCTGCGGTACGATTTTCTTTTGGCAGAGGTAAGGCCTTTTGCCTTCAGCTCAGGATCATAGTTGCTTTTCCAGAGCTCTACCATGGCCTCCAGATTGCTCTTATCGATCTGATCCGCCGTAATCCCCGCGTATTTGGTCAGATATTCCTCTATCTTAGCAAGCTCATCCTCTCCAAGCGCCAGTGCCAGCTTTCCCTCGGAAGCGTCCATATTCATGATATAGCCGTCATCGAGAGCCGCCTCCTGCTGGGAGATATAGGTGCCGGGCTTATAGAAATTTCCGCTTCCCACCATCTCCAGCGGATCATAGGTAACGATCAGCGGATAGATGATGCAGAGCAGAAGGACAAAAAGAAAGATATAAAAGCCAACCAGAAATTTTCCGGAATGAAAGACCTGTTTTATCGTATTCTTCATGGCACGCCCTCCTAATCCTGCTGATTGGCTTTGACTCTGGGATCGATCACGCCGTAAAGCATCTCAACCACCAGATTCGCCACGAGAACCATGATCGTAATGATCAGCGTCGAGGCCGAAAGCAGGGGATAATCCTGTCCCGTTACAGCCGTAAGCAGCGTCGTTCCGAGTCCCGGATAGCTGAAAATGATCTCTGCCACCAGGGCACCGCCGATCATGGTACCTAAGGAAAGCGCTAAACCCGTGATCTGCGGCAGCATGGCATTCCGGAATACATAGCCCACGATGGTGCCGTCCTTGATGCCGAGGAAGCGGGAATATTTCACATAATCCGCGTTCAGCTCATAGATCGACATCGAACGCATGCCGATCGCCTGCCCGCCGATCGTGATCAGAACGATGGACCAGAAGGGCAGCTGGTAATGCTCGATCACGGATTTGATAAAGGTCCAGCTGAAATTAGGGATCAGATCATAGCCGTAGCCGCCGCTGGCCGGCGCCACGTCCAGCTTGATCGCAAAGACGAACAGTAAGATCGTAGCCATACCGAAGGCCGGGATATTGCTGATGAACAGAAAGGCCGGCAGAATGGCCTTATCAAACACGCCGCGGATATAGGCCGCGATCGCGCCGAGGATATTTCCGAGGAGCCACCCGACGATAATAGCCGGCAGCTGCAGAGCGATCGTCCACCACACGGCGGAATTGATGATATCGGAAACGGGACGGGGATACTGACTGAAGGAAACGCCAAAATCTCCCTTAACAACGTTGCCTAACCACATGAAAAACTGCTGGTACATCGGTTTGTCTATCCCGAATTTCTCAATATAATCATTGATCACTCTCTGAATAGCGGTGGAATCAGTCATTCCCCCGACAGCCCTGGCAGCCAGAGCGGACACCGGATTTCCCGGCATCATACGCGGAAGGACAAAGTTCAGGATCACTGCGAAGATAAAGGTCAGCAGATACCACAGAAGCTTCTGTCCGTAATACTTCTTATATCCTTTCAAGGACGCACACCCCCTTTTCTGCGCCGATCTGCTCTGCAGATCGTGCGCTTAGGCCTTACTTTATATAATAAGGGCTGCCGACCTTGGCCGGCAGCCCCTGCATTCCCGCTGCGGTTTGCCCTGTCTTAAATTATAGTGAACGACAAAAAAGAGTTGTCGTTCACTATAATG
>JAILQQ010000229.1 GCA_024698885.1 Lachnospiraceae bacterium
GAGGCATCCTGCTGTCTGGGATTATTTTCTGGAGCAGGAGCAGGGCGTTTACATCGCGGATGAGTTCGACGGTCCGGAGCTGGTCATATGCGGCTATCATAATATCTCGATGATCTCCGCCGACAGCAAAAAGCCCGCGGAGATCGTCTGCGAGCCCCGGTACGCATCCGTCCTTACCTTTTCCGGCTGCGAGGGCGTTACGCTAAGCGGACTGAGCATCGGTCATACGCCGGAGGCGGGCTATTGCGCCGGGGAGGTGCTGACCTATGAGTCCTGTACGAATGTCCGGATCGACCGGTCGGAGCTGTACGGCTGCGGCACCTATGGCTTTTACATGAGCGACTGTGAAAATGTGGAGGTAACAGGCTGCGAGATCCACGATTGTACCTATGGATGCGCCGAGATCCACCAGACCCAGGCGCTTCGGGTCGTGCATACGGATTTCCACGACTGCCGGGAATTTACGATGTTTGAAGTAAGCGGGAGCACCGTGGATTTTATCGGCTGCAGCTTTAAGAATCTGAACGGAAATCTGGTCGGCCTGTCCTATTCCGACGTGAACTTTATTGCCTGCGATCTGGAGCCCTGGATGCAGAAGGAGCTGATCGACAAAGGGATCTTAAGTGAGTCGGAAATAACGAAGGAACCTGAAAAGGAGGCGGAGCCGGTTAAGGCCGAAGAGCCTGTGGAAGAAGAGGCAGAAAGCGAGCCCGCGGAACCGTTAACGGAGAAGGAACTGAAGGAATTAAGCAAGGAGCTTTCCTCGGATTACAACGGATTTTTCTGCTCAACCTATACGAGGCCGGAGGAGATCATCCTGGATGAGCTGTTCTACAACGGCGCCGGTATTGAGGTTGATATCTACAGTGAGGAAAACAAAGAGATCCTCGACGCGTATCTGAGCGCGGAAGGGCTCGAATCCAAAGAGGAAATGATGACGGACGTGACTGTTATCGCGGAAGCGGATATGGATGAATATCTGCAGAAAACCACGGGACTCACTTATTTTGACATGTGGAACCCGATACGGTGGCGGTATCTCTCCGTGGGTGACGGTTATTATTACTTTGCGCATGGGGATACGAATTACAGGCCGGTGGATTTTTATGAAGGAACCATTTCCGGGGATGTATACTGCTTACAGTATCACGGCTGGGATTACTGCTATAACGACCGGGATTATGTGGCAAAGATCGAAAAGACAAAGGACGGCTATCACTTTATTTACAATGTTCCTCTCGATTATACCGTAAACGGGGAGCCGGGTGTGATCCGGGCAGATCTGCCGATCGCCGGATTCTATGGCGGACCCATCCGGGATTATGTCAGCACGCTGCAGTGGGAGCCTTCTCTCGATGAGCTGTATGATAAAGGTTTACCGGGAACTCTTCATGATCTCTTTGCGGATGTCACCTATGAGGACGGTCCGGGAGCGGTTCTTGACCAGATCGGACTGTATTTCAAGGATTTAAACGACGACGGCTTCGATGAGCTGATCATCGGGACCAATTACGGCAGCGGCGCTTATGACAATATCCATCAGATCTATACAAAGCTGGACGGACGCCCTCTCTGCGTCTTTGATGAGCCCTACCGCGGGGAAATGGTGCTGACCGCTGACGGGCAGGTCGCGGAACAGTTTGCCCCGTCCCTGTATTACTTTGAAAAAGACCGTTATGTGCTGGATCCCGAGTACAGTACCTTCCGGTTAAGCGATGGCGTGTATTTCGAGGATATTTCCGACTGGGAATCGGAAGAACCGGTTTTCGCCTATTATGCCTTCAACGGCTACGATGAGGAAGGCTGCGTGGTCTGGAAGGAGATCACAGAAGAGGAATTTGATGCATTTGACGTGATGCAGGGCGCTATCCGGATCCCTTACCAGCTGACAATGGATGAAGCGGAACCGGCCGGTGCAAAGCAGACAGAGGACGGCCACCTGAACTATAAAGACGATATCGGAGAGCCGAATGAAGCGCTCTCCTGGTATGACGAGGATACGAAGAATTATGTGGATGCCTACGTCATGGATGGCGCCGCGGATGTCAGGATTGGGAGACTGGCGTGGCTTGAGTCCATAGATGATATCGAAAAGGTCCTGAAGGAGCAGCTTAAGGATACGCCCCGCGATATTTCCCTCCAAAAACTCAATGAGGACGTGGTAAAATCCCTCTATCATACCGACTGCTCCGTTTACAAGATTTCTTATTATACCGGGAAAAACGAAGATAACAAAGAAAACTACGATATGGTCTTCATGGCCCCGGAAGCGCTTTACTGGTTCCACATCGGCCTGCCGGGAGACATGGCCGATCGGTATTATCTGGAAATGGTCGACGAAATGCAGACAGAGCTTGAGGTCCAAAAGCTGCCGCCGACCGGAGAGTTCCTTGGCGAGCATAGTAATGAAGGCGTGGGATGAAAAATGGAATGATCCGGTCAGGAAACCTGACCGGATCGGAATGAACCGAAGTTCATGATTTTCTTCTAAAATCGGCGCAGGAGGGTGTCGTGGGAGAAAAGAACGGGGATGCCCGAAAGGGCATCCCCTATATTTCAGCTCCGCTGCGGCAGATCATCGGATCGTGTTCTGTTTTCAGATCACACTGAGTTTACCGGATCAAATTCTGCCGTGGCGGAGATTATTGTTAGTCAAGCCGCCAGTATTGAATAATTAAAGGTATTACGTTTTCCCCTACTCCCCTTAAAAAAGCAAACCAACGGCTCAGGAAACGACTAAAGTGCAAACACTCCGTCCGTTTCCAATAGATTAACAACAAAATGTGACAGAAATATGGATAAAAAAGAAAAATAAACTAAAAAAAGCATAGCCAAATTATAAGAAATATAGGTTCTGTTCAGAAGATAAGAAGACAAAGAGTTTAGAACAGATACAAGATATATAAGATGAGGATTTTGAGGAGGATACCGGAGTGAAGACAGACATACGGATATATCACGGTGACATCGTGTTTGCACCATCTGCGAAAAAGCTGGAAGAAAATGAAGACAGCTATATCGTGGTGGAGGATGGGACAGTTTCCGGGATCTATGAACATATTCCCGATGATATGAAAGCGCTTCCGGTGACGGATTTCGGGCGAAACCTTATCACTCCGGCATTTTCCGATCTGCATGTCCACGGCGCGCAGTTTGTACAGAGGGGCATCGCAATGGACTGCCTTTTAAAGGACTGGCTGAATGACTACACTTTTCCCCAGGAGGCAAAGTTTAAGGACCCGGAATACGGGAAACTCTGCTATGATGCCTTTGTGGAGGATATGTTAAGACACGGAACCTTTCACGCAAATGTATTTACGACTGTTCACCGCGAGACTTCGGAATATCTGTTTCATACCATGGAAAAAAAGGGAATGTACGGCTTCGTGGGCAAGGTAAATATGGACTGTCATTGCCCGGATTACCTTAAGGAAGATACCGACAGGTCTCTGCGTGAGACAGAAGAATTTCTGGCCGGACATACGAGACCCGGAAAGGTCCGCCCGATCCTTGTGCCCCGGTTTGCTCCGGTATGCAGCGAGAAGCTGTTAAAGGGACTCGGCGCTCTGGCGCGGAAATATCAATGCGGCATTCATACGCATCTGGTGGAATCCAGATGGGAAGCAGCCACCGCTCTCGAATGCTTTCCGGGATATGAGTCAGACGCACAGATTTATGAAAAAACCGGGCTTCTCGGACATGGCCCGTCGATATTTGCTCATGTGATCTTCCCGACCGGCCAGGATACGGAGATCCTGAAGCACTATGAAAGTTTTGCCGTTCATTGCCCTGAGGCCACAAATAATGTGATCGCGGGGATCATGCCGTTAAAACGGCTGGAAATAGAGGACGTAAAGGTCGCGATCGGAACAGACGTGGGCGCAGCGGGAAGCCTTGCTGTTTACAGGCAGATCGCAAAGGCGGTACAGCTATCCAAGCTTAAGGAATTTTACGAGCCGGGCGAGGGGAAGACCATAACCCTTGCGCAGGCCTTTTACCATGCGACGAAGCAGGGCGGAGAGCTGTTCGGAAAGGTGGGTTCGTTTGAAAAGGGCTATCGCTTTAACGCACTGGTCATAGAAAATATGGAAGATCCCTGGTCACCGCTTTCCGCGGCAAAGCGCCTCGAGCGATTCTGTTACGCGGGAGACGACCGCAACATAATGGAGAGGTTCATTGACGGCGTCATGCTTCCGAAGCTTGCATGAGGATGATCCCTTTATCCGCCTGGTCCACCTTAACTATCCGGCATATGACTGAAAACCAATGATCACGATCTGTGCGGCACAGCACCGGCCTGCAGCGCGGCCTCCAAAGCAGCTTTTAATTCCTCGATCTCCTTGCTCAGCTTTTCATTTTCAGCCTGAAGCTTGCTTCTCTCAGCCTGAAGCTTGCTGCTTTCAGCCTGGAGTTTGCTGCTTTCAGCCTGAAGCTTGCTCCTCTCAGCCTGAAGCTTTCTGCGTTCCTCTTCACTCTTTGCGATAGTCTGTTCGTATCTCTGCTCCCTGTCCGTTTGTAATTCTATAATATGCCCACCCATCGCGTTCACCAGTCCTTCCTTAAATGTATTATCCAAGCCATCGCATTCTTTATTCAGAACAATCCTTGTAAGTTCCAGAAGATTACGAAAATCATTTTCAGTCATATCACCAGACTGATAGCTCTGTATCAGCCTTCTTTCGATCTCTTTCAGATCTGACCTAATCGTATCATAGACGTTCTTTGATTCCAATACTTTTTCTCATTAGCTGCAACCACTGCAGCCTTGACTGCATTCGGATTGAGCCTTCTGCCAACTTTGATATATTACTGAATTAGCTGAATCCGCATGCCTAAAAGGGTTTGGAAGTGGTATTTAAAATTTCAGTCTTCAATTATGCTCGTATCTTGAAAAATTACTTTACATCGAAGGTCAGTTATGTTATGTTTTCTCCAGACAGTTCCGCTTCTGCGGCTGTGCGATTCTATACTATTGTCTATTCAACGGGTATCCGGCGATTCCGCCAATGATTCCATAAAAGTATAAGAAGATTGACCGTTTTCTGATGATTTCAAATGATCTGGATGGTTGTATGCTTATCTTTTTTTACTACACTCTGATCCTGATAGGACGTTTTTCTTTTCTTGATCCGATCTGATTTCTCAGCCTGTTGAGTAGAACTGCGATTTACTTGTCAGGAGGTGAGCGAATACATGGGTGAGCAGGAAAGAACCACAACTTATGATGATGTGTTCCGGACAGAATGTTCAAAACTGAAGCTGTTTCTGGTCCCGATCATCAATGAATTGTTTGGGACGGAACATACGGTGGAAGATGCAGAGCTTGATCTTCTTCTCAATGAGCATCATAATCTTTCAAAAGCAGATGAGAATGCGAAGGGTATCCCGGAGAAGATAACGGATTCCTGTATCCGGCTTGACGGGAAGCTCTATCATATCGAATGCCAGTCTACTTCGGATGGCAGTATTCTGATACGCCTGGTGGAGTACAATATGCTGATCGCCCTGGATCAGGCTTCGTATGAATGCAACGAAAAAAAACTCATCATTGAACTGCCGGCGTCTGCTCTTCTAATGCTTCGGAGAGGAAAGGACGGAATAAAACAATCTGAATTGAACGCAGAATATCGTTATGGCGCGAAGCGCCTCACGATGAAGATCCCGATCCTGAATGTACAGGCGTATTCCATCGGGGAGATCTTTGAAAAGAAACTGTTTTTCTTGATTCCCTTCTTTATTATGCGGTATGAAGCAGCTCTGAAAGAATTGAAGAAGATAAGGCCTGCAGAAAATGCCGAGGATCTGATTGAAGTTAAAATCGCAGCGATTGTTGCTAAGGAGAAAAAAGTGTTGGAATCAAAGAACGACTATGATACGATTAAATCAGATCTGAAAGAGATCGAAAGAAGGCTGATACAGAGCTATCAGTCTGGTGACATGACTGAAAATGATTTTCGTAATCTCCTGGAGCTTACGAGAATCATTCTGAACAAAGAATGCGATGGCTTGGATGATGTATATAAGGAAGGATTGGTGAACGCGATGGGTGGACATATAATAGAATTACAAACGGACAGGGAGCAGAGATACGAAGAGGAGCGCAGGAAGCTTCAGGATGAGAGCAGAGAACGGCAGGCCGAAATTGAAAGACTAAACAAGGAAAACGAGGAATTAAAAGCGGCTTTACGGGCCGCGCTGCAGACCAAGTAACTCCCTTCAGGTTCGAAAATTGGTGCGGTAACAAAATGATTCGGTCTGGAAGCCTGACCGAATCGGAATGAACGGAGGTTTATTTCCAAGCACGCGATCAGCTTTGTAAACCGGTTCGGTTATGAGGCGATGGCCGGCAGATCCGTAAAACTCCGGTCATCAATATAGATATCCGCAAAGATCTTACGGGAATCCGACCCATACTTTTCCAGGATCTCCGGCAGATTTTCATTAACGGCATCGAAGAACAAGCCGTGAAGCGCG
>JAILQQ010000230.1 GCA_024698885.1 Lachnospiraceae bacterium
AACTGCTGCAGGCGGCGCCGCATGACGATTACGCCGGGATCGCGGCCAAGGGCCTGTCGGGGGAAGGTTATGAGGGTCATTTCTTCTGGGATACCGAAATGTATGTGGTCCCGTTTTTCCTGCTGACGGACGCGACGCTTGCGAAAAACATCCTGGCCTTTCGATACCGGACGCTTCCGGCCGCAAAAGAAAATGCGTCGCTTATCGGACACAAAAAGGGCGCGCTGTATCCCTGGCGGACGATCACGGGGGTTGAGTGTTCCGGGTATTTCCCGAGCGGGACGGCGGCCTACCATATCAACGGTGCCATCGCCTATGCCGTGATCCAGTATTATTTCGCGACGTCAGACCGGGCCTTTATGAAGGAGATGGGACTTGAGATCCTGCTTGAGACCGCGAGACTGTGGCTGGATACCGGCGTGTATGACAGGCAGGGACGTTTCCAGATCCAGGAGGTCACCGGACCGGATGAATATACCTGCATGGTGAACAATAATTACTATACGAACGCTTCAGCCAGGCATAATCTTCTGTGGGCGGCAAAGCTTTACGAGGAATTCTCTGACGAAAAAGAGGTTAAGGAGCTGGCGCAACGACTGAAGCTTCAGGACAGCGAGCTGCAGGAGATGAAAAGGGCTGCGGAGCGGATGTACCTTCCCTATGATGAGGAGCTTTCGATCAACCCGCAGGACGATTCATTCTTAGATAAGCCGGTATGGGATCTTACGGCAACGCCAAAAGAGGATTTCCCGCTTCTTCTGCATTATCATCCGCTTCATTTATACCGGTACCAGGTCTGTAAGCAGGCCGATACGGTGCTCGCGCATTTTCTGTTTCCTTCCCTGCAGTCGAAGGAAACCATGGAAAAGAGCTTCCGGTATTATGAGAAGATCACGACGCATGATTCCTCTCTTTCGACCTGCGTTTTCAGTATGACAGCCTCGATGTTAGGGCTTAAGGAGGAGGCGCTTTCCTACTTCGGGGATTCCGCGAAGCTTGACCTGATGAACCGGCACAGCAATACGAAGGACGGTGTGCATACCGCCAACATGGGCGGGTGCTACATGGCCATCGTAAACGGCTTTGCGGGACTGAGGATCACGGAGGAGGGGCTTTCCCTCGATCCTTTCCTGCCAAAGGGCCTTAAAAGCTATTCCTTCCCCTTTACCTTTCAGGGCCGGAGTCTTAAGCTCACGGTGGAGAAGGAGAGAGCGACACTTGTTTTATTATCCGGAGAACCGCTTCGTTTTCGGTTCCACGGCGGTTACGAGGAGGTAAACAGAGAAAAGACATGGACGCAGAAGCTGTAATTTTTGATCTGGACGGGGTGCTTGTCCATACGGACCGCTTTCATTATCTGGCCTGGAAAAAGCTCAGTGATGAAAAGGGGATCTACTTTGACGAGGAGATCAATCAGAGACTCCGGGGCGTCAGCAGGGAGCAGAGTCTTGAGATCATTTTGGAGCGCTATGAGGGCGAGCCCTTTTCCCCGGAAGAAAAGAAGGAAATGGCGGCTGAAAAGAACGGCATATACCGGGAATATCTAAGCGGGATGACGCCCGGGGATGTCACGGAAGAGGTGCGGGAGACGCTGACAGAGCTGAAAAAGAGAGGCCTGTGCCTGGCGGTGGGCTCTTCCAGCAAAAATGCCGGCTTCATTCTGGAGAAGACTGAACTGCGTGACTTTTTCGACGCGGTCTCGGACGGCACGATGATCACAAAGACCAAGCCGGATCCGGAAGTCTTTCTGCTTGCGGCAAAGCTTTTAAACAAGACGCCGGAAAAGTGCCTGATAGTGGAGGATGCCGATGCCGGGATCGAAGCCGGGAAGCGGGGCGGCATGCGCACGGCTGCCTACGGAGAAGCGGCAAAAAGCGGGAAGGCGGACTATATTCTCCGGCATTTTTCGGATCTGTTAATCATTTAATTTGTGGGGGTAAGCATATGAATACTGGTGCAAAGAAAATGCTTTCACTGATACTTCTGATCGCGGGCGTTGCGCTTATGATCGTTTCTCTTGCGATGGATTTCGGCGGAAGCCAGTCGGGTGCGCGGGGACCCATGCTCGTCATCGGGATCATCGCCTTTTTTGTCGGACTCTATCTGTTTCCGACCATGAAGCATCACAGGAAGATCATTTACTTTATTTTCCTGTTTCCGCTTCTGTTTACCTTTATCGTAACTGTCATCATCCCGTTGGCCCTCGGTATCTGCTATTCCTTTACGGACTGGACGGGGATCCGTTTTAACCAGGTGGTGGGGCTGCAGAATTATACGACCATGTTCTCGGATCCGGCCTTTATCTGGTCGATCCTGATCACCTTTATCTTTGTGGTGCTCAACATGATCCTGATCAATCTGGTGGGATTCCTTTTAGCGTTACTTTGTACCTCCGGTATCAAGGGCGGCGGCTTTTTCCGGGCCTCCTACTTCCTGCCGAACCTGATCGGCGGGATCGTCCTGGGCTATATCTGGCAGTTCGTGTTCAGCAACGTTATCATAGGCCTGACGAACAATATATCCTGGCTCGCCCAGACAAAGACCGCGCTGTTTGCGATCGTCGTGGTCTATATCTGGCAGTACGGCGGCTATATCATGCTGATCTATATCACGGGTCTGACCCAGATCCCGGGGGATGTGCTGGAGGCGGCCCGGATCGACGGCGCGAATCCGACCCAGACACTGTTCCAGGTAAAGATCCCCATGATCGCTTCGACCATTACGATCTGTACCTTCTTAACGCTGACCAGCGCGTTCAAGCAGTTTGATGTCAATATGGCCCTGACAAACGGCGCGGGCTCCGTGCCGAGCTTCTTAGGCAACTACCTCTCAAACGGAACCCAGATGTTAGCGTTAAATATCTACAATACGGCGATCTCGAAAAACAATTACGCGCTCGGACAGGCGAAGGCAGTCTTCTTCTTTATCATTCTTGCCGTGGTTTCGCTGATCCAGGTCCGCGTATCCAATAAGAAGGAGGTGGAACTGTAATGGGTGAAGGAAGACAGGTAGGAAAAGGAACAAGGATCCGCGCGCTGATCTGTACGATCGTCGGCGTGATCGTGGCGGTCTATGTTCTGTTCCCGTTTTATCTTGTTGTGCTGAACGCATTTAAGAACCAGGCCTCTATCGTTGCGGATCCCATCAGCCTGGTGGGGGCTTCGGTCAACCAGCTTAAAGTGAACCTTTCGGCGGTGGTCAACAACCAGAATTTCAGCTTCTGGTATGCTTTCGGAACCTCGGCGGTGATCACGGTGATCTCGCTTGTGCTGCTTGCGATCTTAGGCGCCATGGCAGCCTGGGTCATCAGCCGCAACAATAAAAAGAAATGGGCGACGGCGATCTACATGGTATTTATCGCCTCCATGATCATTCCGTTCCAGGTTGTTATGCTTCCGCTCATCAGTACCTTCCGTGATGTGGGTAAATTTGTGGGGATCAGCATGCTTCAGTCTATCCCGGGGATCGTTTTCGCGTACTGCGGGTTCGGCGGCGCCATGACGGTATTTATCCTGGCAGGCTTTATCAAGGGTGTTCCCTACGATCTGGAGGAGGCTGCCGCCATCGACGGCTGTTCCCCGGAGGGAACCTTCTTTCGGATCATCCTGCCGCTGCTTACGCCCGTGATCACGACGGTTACGATCTTAAACGGCATGTGGATCTGGAACGATTACCTTCTGCCTTCGTTAATGCTCGGGCAGAACGGAAAGGTCAAGACCCTTCCCGTGGCGGTGCAGGCCTTTGTCGGCTCCTACGTCAAGCAGTGGGATCTGATCCTGACGGCGGCGTTACTTGCGATCCTGCCCATGATCATCATTTTCCTGATCGCCCAGAAGCAGATCATGAACGGTATGATCGAAGGCGCGGTAAAGGGTTAACGGCATGGATCGGTTCGATGAACGGCTTTCCGGTTATATAGATGAGATGAAATGGCTCTATATGGAGCTGTACCATAACGATACACAGGCCTTTGACTATTTTGTTTCGATGCTCCGGGAATACGAGCAGAACAGGAGCAGTACGTTAAAGGCCTGGGACAGGGAGCGGACAAAAAACAGTGCGTGGTATAAGGACAACAAACGTTTCGGGATGTTGGCCTATGCCGACTGCTTCGGGGAAACACTGGCAGGCGTCCGCTCTCATCTTGATTATATCCGGGAGCTCTCGGTCAATTACCTTCATCTCATGCCTGTTTTAAAAAGCCCGAAGGGACGAAGCGACGGCGGTTACGCGGTCTCTGACTTCCGCAGCGTAGATGAAAAGCTCGGCACGATGGAGGACCTCAAAAAGCTCACGCAGGACTGCCATGAAAAAGGGATCAGCGTCTGCCTGGACTTTGTGATGAACCATACCAGTGAGGATCACGAATGGGCGGTGCGCGCAAGGGAAGGGGATCCTGCGTATCAGGAGCGTTATTTCTTTTATGATTCGTGGGAGATCCCGAATGCCTTCGAAAAGACCATGCCCCAGGTTTTCCCCACGACGGCGCCCGGAAACTTCACGTTCTGTGAGGAAGCGGGGAAGATCGTCATGACGACCTTCTATCCGTATCAGTGGGATCTCAATTACCGCAATCCCGTGGTTTTTAACGATATGACGGCGAATATGCTGTTCTTATGCAACCAGGGCGTGGATATCGTCAGGCTTGACGCAACGCCCTATATCTGGAAGACGTTGGGGACAAGCTGCCGGAACCTTCCCGAGGTGCATTCTCTCGTCAGGCTGATGCGGATCGCCTGCGAGCTGGTCTGTCCGGGGACGCTTCTGCTTGGCGAGATCGTGATGGAGCCGAAGGAGGTCGTCCCGTATTTCGGGAGCGTTGACCGGCCGGAGTGCCATCTGCTTTATAATGTCACGACCATGGCCAGTACCTGGCATACGGTGGCCACGAAGGATGTCAGGCTCCTTTCGGATCAGCTTTCGAAGGTTTTTTCCCTGCCGAAGGATTATGTGTTCTTAAATTATCTGCGCTGCCACGATGATATCGGATGGGGCCTTGACTATCCGTTCTTAAGACAGTTCGGTGTGGAGGAGGTAGCCCATAAGCGGTTTTTAAATGATTATTTCCGGGGTTACTGCTTTGGGAGCGACGCCAGGGGCGAGCTCTACAACGATGATCCCGGGCTCGGTGACGCGAGGCTTTGCGGAACGACCGCGTCCCTTTGCGGGATCGAGGCGGGAGAGGCTGAAAAGAATCCGGAAAAGGTTAAGCAGGGGATCGCCCTTGATATCATGCTGCATGCTTTTCTGCTTACTCTTTCCGGTATCCCGATCCTTTACAGCGGAGATGAGATCGGACAGCTGAACGACGCCTCCTACCGGGAGGATCCCGAAAAAAGCGCCGACAGCCGCTATATCCACCGGGGAAGCCTTGACTGGGAAAGCGTGGGGAAGCGGAAGAACAGAAAGAGCAGGGAAGGGCAGATCTTTGCGGCGATCCGGAAGCTTACGAGGCTCCGCATGGCCCATAAGGTATTCTGCAACGCGGCGGATACCTGGCTGATCCCTCTGACAGGCGACGGGAACGATCAAAACGTCCTTGGGATCGGGCGGTATTATGAGGGGGAAAAGCTGCTTGCCTTCTTTAATTTTCATCCGGAGGAAAGGACCGTATCCACCGGGGAAACAGAGCAGTACAAAGAGCTTGCGGGCTCTGTAAGCCTTTTGAGCGGGGGTTCTTCCGGAGAAGCCGTTTCGGCAGAACGTTTCCGTATTTCGGGGTACGGGTTCTGCTGGTTTCATAAGCGGTTCCCATAGTTTTATCGTAAATTCAGCGTTCAGCCAGCTGCCCGCTGATCAAAACGGTTTGCTGCCATGCGTAATGCGCTTCGCGAATGGCAGCAAACCGTTTTTTTAAAAAAGCGGTTTACAAAGGCGGAGGGATGTGTTATATTTCAATTACCGACAGGTTGTCGGTAATCCATGTGAGTCACAAGGAATGATTTTCTGACTCAGAATTCGGCGCAGGGGAGATTTATGAGAGTCGTTAAAACGGCAGAAGAGCGGAAGAACGAGATACTGGATGTGGCAGAGGAGCTGTTTGCGCAAAAGGGCTTTGACCATGCCAGCACCAACGATATCATTCACCGGATCGGGATCGCCCGCGGTACGCTGTATCACCATTTTTCCTCGAAGGAGGAGATCCTTGACGCCATTGTGGACAGAATGACGGATCAGGCGGTCGCAAGGGCAAAAAGGGTCGCGGCAGATAGAGAGGAACCGCTCCTTGAACGTCTGACGGGAACGATCGGCGCGTTGAATATAGACAGCGCCTCCGGCCATACGGTGATGGAGCAGCTCCACAAGCCGCAAAACGCGCTGCTTCACCAGAAAATGCAGGAGCGCCTCTTAAGCGGCGTCGTTCCGCTGATCGCAGGGCTCATTGAAGAGGGCAATGCGGCGGGAATCTTTCATACCGAATTTCCGACGGAAGCCTCCGAGATGATCATGATCTACAGCAATACCGCATTCGATGAGCTGGCCGAGCTTATACCGGAGGAGAAGGAGCGGAAAGGCCGGGCATTTATCTATCATACGGAGCGGCTGTTAGGCGCGGAAGAAGGAAGCCTGCAGGCCGCGATGATTGGGTTTTTTATATAACAAATCGGCGCAGAGGAAATGATTCAGTCAGGAAACCTGACTGAATCGGCA
>JAILQQ010000247.1 GCA_024698885.1 Lachnospiraceae bacterium
TGGTTCATGCCGATTCGGTCTGCCTGCAGACCGAATGATTTCCCTGTCTGTCGGTCTGCGGGCAGACCGAATGATTTCCCGCAAATATCCATGCGCCGCATCCCGCGCACTGCTCCCTGCAGTTTTTTGTCACCTCTTCCCGCTTTGCCTTTTCCCATTCCTGTTCCAAAAACCGCCGCGAAACCCCGATATCGATAAAATCCCAGGGTAAAAGCTCCGAAAGGCTCCGCTCTCTTGTCGTATAAAAGGAGATCGGAACGTTTAAGGAAGAAAAAGCGGAAAGCCATCTGTTCTCGTCAAAGGTTTCGGTCCAGGCGTCAAACCGGGCACCGTCCTCATAGACCTTTTTCAGTACGGAAGAAAGCCTTCGGTCGCCCCGCGCAAGGACTCCCTCCAGTACGCTGGCGCCGGCATCATGCCAGTTATAACGGATGCTCTTTTGGTTTAACTGCGCGTGCATCGTATCGTTAACAAGATGCGCCTTTTTAAGAAACTCTTCCTTCGTATTCTGCGAAGCCCATTGAAAGGGCGTAAAGGGCTTTGGCACAAAAAAGGAGGTGCTGGTAACGATCTGGACCTTTCCCTTTCGTTCCTCCTTCGGGATCAGTTCATAATATAGCCGCGCGATCTTGTCGGAAAGCACGGCGATCCCTTCCATATCCTCTTTTGTTTCCGTCGGCAGTCCCAGCATAAAGTAAAGCTTGATCCGGTTCCATCCGGCTTTAAAGGCTTTGGAACATCCGCCTAAGATCTCCTCCTCGGAAAGCCCTTTATTGATGACGTTCCGGAGTCTCTGGGAACCGGCCTCCGGCGCGAAAGTCACGGAGCTTTTCTTCACATCCTGCACCTTCTGCATCACATCTAAGGAAAAAGCGTCAACGCGAAGCGACGGCAGGGAAATATTCAGCTGATGCTCTCCGGCATATTCTATGAGAAACCGGATCAGCTCCGGAAGCTTTGAATAGTCGCTGGAGCTTAAGGAGCTTAGGGAAATCTCATCCTGTCCCGAATTCTCAAGCATCCGGACCGCCAGACGCTTCAGCTCCTCAAGGGGCTTTTCCCGAAGGGGTCTGTAGATCATGCCGGCCTGACAGAAGCGGCAGCCTCTTAAGCACCCCCGCATGATCTCAAGGACCGCCCGGTCCTGCGTTACCTTCATAAACGGCACGATCGGCTTCTCAGGATAAGGCGCCTCTGCCAGATCGGAAAGGACCTCCTTGCGGATCACCGCCGGTACATCCTCATAAAGCGGTGAAAAAGAAACAAGGGGCGCATCCGGCGCGTCGGAAGCGTAGCGGGGTTCATACAGGGACGGAACGTAAAGGCCGCCTAACGAAGCAGCCTCGCGTAAAAACCGTTTTTTATCATAATTCCCGGAAGCCTTATGCCGCTTGTACAGATCAAACAGTGCCCGGTATTTTGTTTCTCCCTCGCCGATATAGACGATATCGAAAAAGTCCGCCACCGGTTCCGGGTTATAAGCGCAGGGGCCACCGCAAATAAGGATAGGGTCGTCGTTCTCCCTATCCTTCGCGTATAAAGCCATTCCGGAAAGCGCAATGACCTGCAGCACATTGGTATAGCTCATCTCGTACTGCAGCGTTATCCCGAGAAAGTCAAAGCTCTTTACGGGATCCTGGGATTCGAGCGCAAATAACGGGATCTTCTCCTGCGTCATCAGCTTTTCCAGATCGATCCAGGGTGAGAAGACCCTCTCGCACCAGACATCCTCATAACGGTTGAACAGCTCGTAGAGGATCTGGATCCCGAGATGCGACATACCGATCTCATAGAGATCCGGAAAGCACATGGCAAAGCGGATCGCGACCTTTCCCGGATCCTTCATGATGCTGTTAGGCTCGTTTCCGATATATCTGACAGGCTTGTCAACCTTTAGCAGTATTTCGTCCGAAAGCGCCTGTTTTCTCATGACCGGTTCGCAAGCTCCTCTGTGATATCCTCCCAGGACAGTCCGCACTCCGCCATCAGTACCATCATATGATACAGGAAATCAGCCATTTCATATCGAACCTCTTCCTTATCGGGGTTCTTGGCGGCGATCACGATCTCCGTTGCCTCCTCCCCCACCTTTTTTAAGATCTTGTCAATTCCCTTTTCAAACAGGTAGTTGGTATAGGAACCTTCTCTGGGATTCTCCTTTCTGTCAAGGATGACCTCGTAAACATCCTCAAGGATCCGGGCCGGATTTTTCTCCGGTTCCTCCTTTTTGAGTATTTCGTTAAAAAAGCAGGAATAGCTGCCGGTATGGCAGGCTGCGCCGATCTGCTTCACCTTGGCTAGGATCGTATCCCTGTCGCAGTCAGTCGACAACTCCCGCACATACTGAAAATGGCCGCTTGTTTCTCCTTTGATCCAAAGACTCTGCCGGCTGCGTGAAAAGTAGGTCATGATGCCGGTCTCAACCGTTTTATCATAAGCCTCTCTGTTCATATAAGCCACCATCAGGACCTGCCCGGTGCGGTAATCCTGCGTAACCACCGGGATCAGGCCGTCTGCCGCGGTTTTGAGCTCCGAAAAGGAAAAAGCCGGCTCAAACAGGGTCGTAGGGAGCCCTGCCTGCCGAAGTTTTGCCTTGATCTCCCGCAGAGACGGCAGATTTTGGTTTACATAATCTCCCGATACGCCTGCCACGCAGCCGTTTGACAGCAGTGCAAGCACTGTTTCGAAGCTGCAGTTACCGATCACCGGGTAGACCTTTAATTCCTTATAAGCGTCGGTGATCCTGTCATTTAACAGAATGACGCCGTCTGAGTACTGTCTGATCCGCTCGGCCTCATTCAGTATTTCCTCCTCGACATCCGCGCAGACAAAAATACTGTTCTTGCCAAAGCGCTTGCTGACCTCCGCGAGAAGGTCGATATTGGTCCGCTTGGCCATATTTAACGCCACATAGCGGCAGCCGGCGTATTTCAGCTTTTTTACATCCTCGCTGCGCTTGATATTTCCCGCGCCGACCACGGGAAGATCGATCAGCTTTATCATGTCCCTTATCACGGACAGATTTTTTTCATGCTCCGCATCGCCCTCGGAGAGGTCAAATAAGAACAGCATATCGGCTCCCTGTCTCGCAAGCTGCACCGCTGTTTCCGCCGGTGTCCCGGGAAGCGGCGTATGATCCTTAAATCCTGAGACCAGTCCGCCTTCCTTCAGATACAGACAGGGGATCAGCATTTTTTTCATCAGAGCACCCCCTTTGTCGACAGCACATCCGTCAGTCTTTCGTCAAACCGGGTCGCCTGATCTAAACTCTTACCGAAGGCCTTGAACATGGCCTCCGCGATATGATGGGCGTTAAAACCCGAAAGGACCCGTATGTGCAGATTCATCATGGCGCTGTAGCTTACGGCGTAAAAGAATTCATGGATCAGCTCCGTTTCGAGCTCCCCGATCCGTTCCGCCTTAAAATCCGCGTCAAAGGAAAGCCAGGGCCTTCCGCAGAGATCTATGGCACAGAGCACGAGCGCCTCATCCATCGGTAAGATCATATGACCGTAGCGCGCGATGCCCTTCTTGTCTCCCAAAGCCTCTCTGACAGCATTTCCGAGTACGATCCCGCAGTCCTCCACGGTATGATGCCCGTCTACGGCAAGGTCTCCCTCTGCTTTCAGATCGAGATCAAAAAAACCATGCCTCGCAAAGCCTTCCAGCATATGGTCAAAAAAGCCGATCCCCGAATCGATCTGATACGTGCCGCTGCCGTCGAGGTTCAGCTTCATCCTGATCTTTGTTTCCCCGGTATTGCGGGTAATCTCCGCCGTTCTCTGTTTCATAGCAGTCCCCCTTAC
>JAILQQ010000262.1 GCA_024698885.1 Lachnospiraceae bacterium
CCAGGGCCTCCGCCCCGTTTTGCGCGCCCGTGACCGAAAGCTTATAGTCTCTCAGGATATCCGCGATCAGAACGGCATTAAACTGAGGGTTCTCCACCGCAAGGATCCGCTGCCCGGCAAAGCCAGGATTCGCGGCAGCCTCCCGTTTACGCTTCACCTCTTCCTTTGGATCTGCCGCCTGATCCGGCAATTTGAACGAAAACCGGAGCGTAAATTCCGTCCCCCGCTGTAACGTCGTTTCCACTTTGATCGTCCCGCCCATCAGATCCACAATGCTCTTCGTAATGGAAAGACCGAGGCCGGCGCCGCATTCCGGTGAGTTCCCGCCTGTCTGGAAGGGTTCATAGAGCCTTTCCAGAAATCCCGCCTCCATACCGATCCCGTTATCCTTCACCCGGAACTCATAGACGCCATAGCCCTTCCGTTCCTGTTTAAGCTCCGTCAGCGTCACCCGGATCTCGCCGTCCTTCTGGGTGAATTTTACCGCGTTCTGCACCACATTAAGAAGTGCCTGGCTGAGACGGAGCTTGTCGCAGGTCACCTGCGCATGCTGCACCTGTGTGCTTCGCATCAGAAGTCTCTGGTTCTTCTGATCCGCCTGCGAGGAGACCACGCCGTCAATACCGTCCAAAATGGAATAGACATTATAGGTCCCTTCATTCAGTCTTACCTGTCCTCTCTCGAACCTGGCCATTTCCAGGATATCGTTCATGAGCCCCGTAAGCATGCGGCAGCGCCGCCTGATATTCTGAAGACGGATCAGCACCGCTTCGCTGTCTAGTATCTCATCCGCCACCTGTGAAGACATCATGTCATCTATTTCCTGCGAATAGTCCGCGATCTCGGAAACGGGTTTTCTGACTTCACGGGCCATATTGGTCAGGAAGATCGTCTTTGAGGTATTGGCGGATTCCGCCTTCAGTCTGGCATAGTCAAGCTTTTCAAACCGGCTTTCCAGCCGGATATTATGCCGGTCCACGGCATGGATATTTTTCAGGATATGCTTCATGCGCTGTATTTTTGCATTCTCTTCCTTTGTTTCCCATACGGCGTAAACGATCATAAAGACCGTATAGAGGAGCAGGAAGAGAAACAGGGTGACCGCAAACGGATACGCCCTGCAGAGGCTCATAAACCGCAGATGCTCAAAGTCAGTCCCGATCCACTGATTGGAAAGCGCGGATACTGCCCCCTCCCTGTGCATCGTATTGAGTGCGATATTCAGCTTGTTTCTCAGATCCCCGTTCTGCTCTTTCAGCGCAAAGCAGCAGTAGGAATGCAGGATAATATGGCTTTTCCTGAGTCCCGTGATATGACTGTCGGAAAGGAGCCTCTCTCCGATCTGCGCCGGGCAGATCCCATAGGCATATTCGCCGCGTGATAAGCCCGCAAACAGTTTCTCATAGGAAGGAAGCAAAGTAAGCTCACTGTTCAGTCCCAGATCCGGCAGAGGATCTCCCTTCACCGCGGCGGTTTTCTTTCCGTACAGTTCGCTGACCGTGTATACCCTGTTTTTCCCGTAAACAGCATAGTCAAGCTCCGCGGCCGGAGAAGTAAGGATCAACCCCTCCCCGTCGGTTTGCGATAATTCATCAAAATACAGCAGCACATCCGCTTCACCGTCGCGTAACTGCCGCCTGGCCTCTTCCCGGCCCGTCAGCTTAACCGTCACGTTCATCTTCATACGGTTTGAAAGCTCATTAACGAGCTCTACGCAAAAGCCCTGGTTCCTGCCGTAGCGGTCCACATAGGAAAATGGCGCCAGCGAAGCGTCGGCGACCGCCGTAAAGCCGGTGTCATAACTGTTTTTTGCTCCCGTCCTTACCGTCTTTGATGACAGGCTCCGCTCCTGTATCCAAAGCACGGCAAATACAATAACGGCGGACATAGCAAACAGAATGACCGCCGATACTGCAAATAATAATCCCTTTTGTTTAAAAATGTTTTTTGTTCCGTCTTTCTCCATAGGCATCAGATCGAGAATTCATCCGTTGCAAACTCGTCTGTGACGACGTCCTCATCCTCCGTCTCCGTATCCGGTGTCGGAATAAACTCCGTCAGATAAGCGTCTGCCGGCAGGCCTGCCATCATCGCGGGGATATTCAGGATGATACCGTCCATGCTGTAGGGAAGTGCCAATGATACCGCGTGGGCAACCGGATCACCGCCCTTTTCCTGCGTGATCTCAACGATCATGGAAAAGCTCTGGCCCATGGTATCCGTCATGCCTCTTTCGCCGTCATAGAGCTTGGCGACCCGCTCATCCTTCACGGTCACTTCGATCTTATAGGGCGTCTCGATGGACTGCCCGTTATATTCGATGGCTTTATTGTCAAAATAAACCGTATGCCCTCTTCCGATGATAAACATAAGCGCCGCTATAATGACCAGTAACAGGATCAGGGCGACCCTGAAGAAAAATGTCCGTTTCGTGTTCATGCCGCCTCCTGTTCACGCTGCTGTTCCAAAGCCAGCTGCTGCCCGGTCGCGCTTCTGGCGCGCCGTTTCTTGGTTTCGTACATCACCAGTGCGATCGTAATAACCGCATAGGACGCAAATACACGGAAATATTCGCCGATCATGGAATCGCCGGTGATCTTCGCGCCGGCCGCCGGTGCCACAATGAACATCATGTGGAACAGTGTCACCCCTAAGAATACATTTCCGATCGAGGCTCTGTCTACGGAAGCACCTCCCACAAGCAGCGCCGCGATACAGAACATACCGATCTGGGAATGAGAGCTGTAGGTGGCAAAATTACCCATGTTCTGCAGATAGATGACCATACCGATATCCGCTAAGATCGTTGAGATCACTATCGAAATGATCCGCGTTCTTTCCACGTTGATACCGGCGTCCTTGGCAACCTCCATGTCCTGGCCCACGGCCCGCATATCCTGACCGAGCTTGGTCTTGCGGAACCATATGATAAAGAAGCACAAAAGTGCGATGATGATAAAGGTCATCACCGGGATATCAGCCCCGAAGATCTTTAACGGGATCAGTTTATCTAACTTCTGGCGCATGCGTAAAAGGCTCACGGTATTGCGGATCCCATAACCTCTGGGCAGCTTGATATTCGAATGTCTGATCGGGATGATCGAGCCCATCATGTACAGCACGACCAGCTGATAGATACCGTTCATGAAAAAGCTCATGATATAGCTTGTGATCATTTCCCGGCCCTTGGCCATATTCAGGATCGTTCCGCAGAACCAGCCCAGTAAAACCGCGATCGGCAGCGAAATGATCACAGCCAGGACCATCGCCGGGATCCCGACGATCTGCCAGTCGCAGACTAAGATCAGACCGATCTCCCCTGCCATGGCGCCGAGCGTCATACCGAAGTTCAGACCCATACCTGCCATGATCGGGATCAAAAGGCTCAGGATCAGGAACGTATTCCGCCCGATCCTCGTGACGATCTCATTAAACAGATAGCTCGGCGAAAAGCCCGAAAGCGGAATGCAGATCGCGCAGATGACTATAAACATCAGAGGAACCGTATTGTTTCTCAAAACCTCGGCGGGGCTCACCCTCTGTTTCTTCTTCTTCTCGCTCATCTCGTTGCCTCCGTCTTTCTGGTCAGTGCGTAAAGGATCATGCCCTGTGAAACAATGATTCTCACGACCTCGCTCATATCCATATGCACCATATTGTTCATAACCGTCGGCGTCATGGTCACGATACCCTGAAACAGGAAGGTACCGATGATCACGTTGGCGATCGAAGCCTTATTCACGCTGGCGCCGCCGATTAAGATCGCGGAAACAGCAGGCAGTGCCATGTAGAAGGGCGCCATATACAGCTGGATAAAGCCGAAGCCCTGCTCATACACCAAAATGCCGATAGCCGCCAACCACGTAGACATGACCACCGAAAGCAGCCGCATCTTGTCGACATTGATCCCGGAGGCTCTGGCAAAAACCGGATTGGAGCCCACGGCCGTCATGGCCGTTCCTGTCTTTGTATGAAGAAACGCCCAGATCGCGAAGGCAAACAGCGCAAAGAACAGAAGCGTTCCCGTAGGGATCTCAAAATTACCGATCTTTATCTGCAAGATACTGGCTAACGCCTGATCATAATATCCCTCCAGAGAGATCGTTGTTCTTAAGCCCTTTCCGGCCATGCCCCAGACCATATTCGGACTGTCATAGGGCAGTAACAGCCACATCATGCACATAAAGGAAACCGATGAAAAGCCTACATATGTGGCGATCATCATTTCCCCGCCTTTGATCTTATTGAGAAGCCATCCGTATCCGGTCCCTAAAAGCAGCGCAAAGGGCGTCGCAAGCAGGATCGCCATCACGAAAGAAAACCCGCCGGTAAAACCGAATTCAATGGAAAGCGTAGCCCCAAGCAGTCCCGAAATGATGCCAAGAGGCAGTCCGAAATTCAACCCGCAGCCGGAGTGCACCATCGGCACCATCGCCAGTACCATGATCGCGTTCCAGCTGAAGCGGTTGATCGTATTTGTTATCTGGGTAGGAAGATCCGCTCCTACGATCGGAGCCATAATATACAGCAGAAGAAGGAAGCCTGCGATGATGATCCTCGGAAGTCCGAAGCTTTTCAGCGCATCCGACAGCGTTTCCTTTATTCCTTTCTTTTCTATCGTGTTCTCGTTCATTCTTACCCCCTACCTTACCTGACTTACCATAAGAGCTCCAAAGACCTCAGAGGAAGTCTCCGCGGAAATGATCTTGGCGATCTTTCCGCCGGATACAATGGCGATACGGTCACAGGTCGATCTTAATTCCTCAAGCTCAGAGGAGATCATAACAACGGTTGTACCGCTTTCTCTGTTAAAACGTTTCAGTGCCGAAAGTACCAGCGCCTTTGCCCCGACGTCAATGCCTCTGGTAGGTTCGGATACGAAGAGAAGCCTGGGCTCCAGCGCAAATGCCTTGGCCAGGCAGATCTTCTGCTGATTGCCGCCGGAAAGCTCCTTTGCCTTCTGCTTTGTCCCCGTACACTTTATGGCCAGCTCCTCGATATATTTATTCGTTACATCCTCGATAGCCTTTTCATCTCTCCACTTGATCAGGCCGCCCAGATACCGCCGTAAGAATTTTTCCTGGATCTGCATGGCAGGAAAAGCGATATTCCAGCCAAGGGCTTCATCCAGCAGCAGGCCGACGCCGCGTCTGTCTTCCGAAACAAAGGCGATCGACGCATCCAGACACCTTCTCGGATTGTTCAGGGGGATCTCCTTTCCGTCAAAGATAACCGTTCCTCCGGCTTCATAAAGACCCATGATCCCGTTCGGGATCCCAAGCTTGCCCTGACCCGCGAGGCCGCCGATCCCGAGGATCTCGCCCTCCTTCACGTCAAAGCTCACATCCCGTACCGTTTCTCCCGGCATGTCAACCCAAAGGCGCTTTACCTGAAGGATCTCCCGGCTCTCTCCCGAATCAAAGTTCCGGATCGCATCCTTTTCACCCTTGACCACATTTCTTCCGACCATTGCCTTTGTGATCTCGGCTTCACTGGTCTCCGCGGCCTTGACGTCCTGTACAAGGCAGCCGTCCCGCATGATAACGACCCTGTTGCAGATATTCAGGATCTCCTGCAGTCTGTGCGTGATAAAGATCACCGCGATGCCTCTTTGTGCCATGCCCCGGATCGCTTCGAGCAGGATCTCCGCTTCCTTCTCGGTAAGCACCGCCGTAGGCTCATCCAGGATAAGGAGCTTAATATTCTCCTTGCTCAGTTCCCTGGCTATCTCGGTAAACTGCTTATGCCCCACCGGCATATCCTTGATCAGCATATCGGTGTCGATACGGATCCCGAGCTTGGCAATGGCTTCATCAGCCTTCTGGTTCATCTCCGCCCGGTCCAGCGTACTCATCCTCTGTCCGAAAACCTCGGCGATCACGTTCTTCTTCTGCGGTTCTCTGTTTAAAAGTATGTTTTCGGTAGTCGAGAACCCGGGGATCAGGGAGAATTCCTGATGAACCATTCCGATACCCGCATTCAGCGCGTCAAAGGGCGTATTGAATATGACCTTTTCTCCGTTCAGCACGATATCGCCTCCGTAACCGCCGGTCTCACGGATCACATCCGCGCCGAACACGATCTTCATCAGCGTCGATTTTCCCGCGCCGTTTTCTCCGACCAGTCCGATCACCTCGCCCTCATGTACCGTCAGGTTGATATCCATCAGCACCTGATTGCCGAAGAAATCTTTCTTGATGTTTTTCAGCTCCAAAAGCGGAGCCCCCACGTTCTCCATGTTATTTCCTCTCGCTCCGGTCTGCCCGCAGACCGAATCAGTATATCTATTTCCATTTCTCACAAAGAAAGGGATGTTTCCATCCCTTTCTTAAGCAGTTTTTTCGTTGCCCAGCGGCCGTATTACTTGATCGTGAAGTACTTCTCCGGAACCTCGATATCCGTGGAGCCCATATAGTGGCCGGGCTTACCCATGATATAGGTATCCTGATATACAAGGAATACATTGTCGGACTTCACACCGGTCTCTACGTTCGTGTAGTTGGAACCGTTCCAGGCAGCCTTCGGTGAGAATACCTCGTAAGCCTTTGCGATATCGTCGATATCCGCCAGTTCACTGTTTCCGTCGATCACGTTCATCGCGTGCTGCGCAAGACCTGCGGATACGGTATAACCATAGGAATATGCCCAGGTTCCGAAACGGCCTTCGCCGCCCTTCTCACAAACAGCCTCTTCAACCTTCGCCAAGATCTTCTCGAAATCGCCGGCTTCTTCCGTCAGGTCAATGCCCAGTGCTCCGGGATAACCCATTAACGGTGAAGGCAGATCTGCCTCGATAAAGAATCCGCCATACTCTAACAGTTGCTTTAACAGCGGCTCCGTATGCGCATCGTTCGTGCAGAAGTATGCGGAGTTCGTGCCGTACTTCTCAACCCACTCCGGAACATGCTCCAGAATATAAGCCTGCGCGCCCGCAACACCTACATCGGTGGTCGGATCGGGAGCAGTCTCCTGTACTAACTTCATACCAAACTCGTCGCAGGCAGCCTGCATGATCGCCAGTCTCCGACTCATGGTCTCGTAAGCCAGATGACGGGGGAAGGAGATATGTACAAAGGTATCGCATCCCAGCTCATGCGCCGTACGGATGATCAGATAGCCTCTTGCGACAAAGTCGTTATTACATACCAGATCCGCGGCACTGCCGATCTCCGGCAGATCTTCGTGGGACTCGCCGGCGATGCAAAGGATGTCAGGTCTTCTTTCCTTGATCTGACGGAACGCCTCGGTGGTTCCCGGAATAGCCTGGTTAACGATGATCGCCTTCATCTCGGGATCATCGGACAGGTTAACGATCGTCTGGATCGTTGTCTCCAACTCTTCGGTAAAGTTATCGGGATAAATCGCAAGCTTTACGCGATCCTCGCCGTACATGGCCTGAAACGCCTCTGCGCCTCTGCGGTCATCCTCGGACTGGGAAACGGAACCGGTTACGATACCGATATGATAATCACCGGAGGCTTCCTCCGTATCCGCTGCTTCAGCAGTCTCTTCAACGGGTGCTGCTTCCTCTGCAGCTGCCTGCGGCTCGACCGTCTCGATCTGAGCGGCACCGGGTGCACCGGCACAGGCTGCCAGAGAAGCAGTCATTGCTAAACTCATTACTAATGCTGCAATCTTTCTCTTCATTGTTTTCCTCCATAAAAATATTTACGTGAAAATATCACTCCGTAATGCTATCATAAACGACCCCCTGCGTCAAGCAAATCATCCCGTCAATGAAGCGATCAGGGCATCGATCTCACTTTGCGAAAGCTTCTTGCCGCTGTCCCCTCCTCCCATGGGTGCCGCCCCAAAAGCAGGTGCCGGCGCGGCCGGTGCCGGGGTTACAGCGGACGCCTGGGCTGTCTGGGCCGCCGCCATGGGCGCGGCCTGTGTCATGGGGTTCAGATTCTGCATCTGGGATGAATTTCCCATAATGCTGTTATACAGATCCTGCTGATCGTTCGAAAGGCTGTCCACGCTGGGAACGGGAATCACCGGATTCAGATTCCTGACCTGAGAGGAATTCCCCATTATACTGTTAAACAATGCCTGCTGCTCCGGCGTCAGTTCATTGCTCATACTCTGTCTCCTGTCATTTCCTGTCTGCGCCGATCTGCTTTTCAGATCGTGCGCTTAGGCATGATCTTCAGATCATGCCGATTCGGTCTGCTTGCAGACTGAATCATTTCATCGCAAAAATCCGCATCGCTGTCTTAACATCCTCCTTCATCGCATCCCGCCCTGCCATGGAAATCGTTGAGAAGAACACGGGTTCATTTTCCCGGAGGGAACGGATACAGGCAAGAGCCGCCTGCCCACCTGCTTTATCCATATAAGTGAAATAATTGATCTTGCGGACACCGGCGCGGACTGCTGTGCGGAAGTCTTCTCTGCTGACGCCGGAACCTCCGTGCATCACGATCGGTATGCAGCCCGTCCTTTCACGGACATTTTTTACCACATCAAAGTCAAGCCGCGGCTCCTTCAGGTAGATCCCGTGCGTCGTTCCGAAGGAGCAGGCCAGCGCGTCAATACCGGTCTCCCGGACAAAGGACTCCGCCAGTACCGGATCGGTATAGATCTTTGTTTCGTCCTCCTCCCCGGTATGATCGCCGGCACCGGATTCCCGCCGTCCCATGGAGCCGAGCTCCGCTTCCACGGAGGCCCCGGTCTTCTTTGCCATTTCCACGGCCCGGATCGTCCCCGCCAGGTTTTCCTCATAGGACGCCGCCGAACCGTCATACATGATCCCCGTAAAACCGAGATCCAGCGCCTGTTTGAGATACTCGTGGGTCTCGCCGTGATCCAGATGGACGCATACCGGTACCCGGGCCCGTTTTGCCGCGTCTATCATGATCGGCCCGATCAGGGAAAGAGGAATCCATGGCTCATGGCACTGGGCGGCCTGAATGATCACCGGAAGCTTCAGCTCTTCCGCCGCCGAAAGGATTGCCTGCAGAGATTCCAGATTCGGCGTATTGAAAGCACCGACGGCAATTCCCAGCTTTTCCGCTTCTGTCAGTATATCCTTTAACGTAACTAACATTTCAAACCCTCCTCTCAGCGCAAATCATACACTCGGGCGTGAACCTGTTCATGCTGGTTTTCCCCGTATCCAAACGGAATGATAGCAAAAATAAATGCGTTTGTCCATTCCGTATTTCACGAAACAGGCAGGGAACTTATTGATGAGCAAAAACAATCGAACCGCCGGCGAATGCTCTGACTCGCCGGCGGTTCCTTCATCTTCCACTTTTCATATCTGCGCCGATCTGCCCGCAAATCGTGCGCTTAGGCATGAACCTGTTCTTTCGGATCATATCACCTTCATGAACATATCCTTGGAAACGCCGCACACGGGGCAGCACCAATCATCCGGAAGATCCTCGAATTTTGTTCCCGGCGCGATGCCATGCTCGGGATCACCCTTCTCGGGATCGTAGGTATAACCGCAGGGGTTACAGAAATATTTGTCCATAATGAAATCCTCCTGTTCATCTCTGCACGGCTTTTGTTTTGCCGCAGCAGGCCATTCTGTTTTCGTTCGAAAACATTTCCTTAAGCTTCAGTATATCACATTCTCCTGAATTCGCATATGCCGTTTTCAGGAACTGTTCCATCACTATTCCGTTCAGCCCATGCCCATGCTGGCGATCAGGGCTGCGATCTCGTCCGGCGACATCTTCCCGCCGGGGTTGCCGGCCGGTGCCGGAGCTGGGGCCGGTGCTGGTGCGGGCGCAGGAGCCGGGGCCGGTGCTGGTTCGGGGGCAGGGGCCGGTGCTGGCTCGGGGGCAGGTGCTTGAACCGGTTCAGGTTCGGGGGCGGGCGCTGCCTCGACCGCCAGAGTCTCTGCCGCCATCGCCGCCATCATTGCGTCAACATCCACCGCGGGCGCTGCTTCGGCTGCAGGTGCCTCTGCCGCGGGTGCCTCCGCTGCCATCGCCGCCATCATCGCGTCAACGTCCACCGCCGGCGCTGCTTCCGCTGCGGGAGTTTCCGCCGCAGGTGCTTCCGCTGCA
>JAILQQ010000029.1 GCA_024698885.1 Lachnospiraceae bacterium
GGCATGACTGGGAAAAACGATCGCGCTGCTAAGGAAATGATTCGGTCAGCATGCTGACTGAACCGGCATGAACTGAAGTTCCTGCCTAAGCACACAATTTGCTGCGCAAAATGGTGCGGCAGTGAGGCAAGTCCGGGCTTCACAGGGCAGGATGCCGGATAACGTCCGGTGGAGGCGACTCCAAGGCCAGTGCAACAGAAAGTATACCGCTCAGCAATGAGTAAGGGTGAAATGGCAGTGTAAGAGACTACCGGCCGGCTGGTAACAGCAGGCGCAATGTAAACCCCATCCGAAGCAAGATCAAATTGAGAGCCATATGGCGGCCCGTCATGCTCTCTGGTAGATCGCTAAAGCTGGCTGGCAACAGTTCAGCGAAGACAGATGATCGTTCTCGACAGAACCCGGCTTATTGAACAGTCATGTTATGTAAACCAAATTAGACATATCGGCGCAGGAAAGAGGAAATGATTCGGTCAGCGTGCTGACCGAATCGGCATGAACAGGTTCATGCCTAAGCGCACGATTTGCAAGCAAATCGGCGCAGGAAAGAGGAAATCAAGGGAGAATCATTGATGGCAGATCTGAATGAAATGGGAAGGAAGGCGAAGGAAGCCTCCGCTTTGCTTTCGCTTTACACGACAGAAGAGAAGAACAGAGGTCTTGAGACGGCGGCCCGCGTGCTGCTTGAAAAAGAGGCCGCGATCCTGGCGGCAAACAGCCTTGATGTGGAGCAGGCGGAGAAAAACGGCGTTTCTCCTGCCATGATCGACCGCCTGCGCCTTAACCACGACAGGATCGCTGCCATGGCGGAGGGGCTTACCCAGATCGTAGCCCTTGCGGATCCCATCGGAGAGGTGCTTGAGAGCTTTTCCCGCCCGAACGGTCTGCAGATCAAAAAAGTCAGGGTTCCCCTCGGCGTGATCGGGATCATCTATGAATCCCGCCCGAACGTAACGGCAGACGCCTTCGGACTCTGCTTTAAGAGTGGCAATGCCGTGATCCTGCGGGGCGGAAGCGATGCGCTTTGTTCCAATCAGGCGATCGTCGCTGCTCTCCGGGAAGCGCTGTCTGAGGCAGGACTCTGTCCGGATGCGCTGCAGCTCATGGAGGATACCTCGCGGGAAGCCGCGGCAGCTTTGATGCGTTTAAACCGGTATGTTGACGTGCTGATCCCCCGGGGCGGGGCCGGCCTGATCCGCACCTGTCTGGAAACGACTACTGTACCCTGCATCGAAACAGGGACCGGAAACTGTCATATATATGTGGATGAATCGGCGGATCTGTCCATGGCCGTGGAGATCATTGACAATGCCAAGACCCAGAGAATGGGCGTATGCAACGCCTGCGAATCCCTCTTGGTGCATGAGGCGGCGGCGAAAAAAGCGATCCCGCTCATTTATGAGAGACTGACCGGTAAGCATGTGGAGATCCGGGCCGGTGAAAGGGTCTTTTCCATCTGCGGCGGCGATTGTCCCGATCTGAAGGCGGCAGTCGAGGAGGATTTCGCGACGGAATTTCTCGGCCCCGTGATCTCGCTGCAGATCGTTTCGGATATAGACGAAGCGATCGCGCATATCAACCGCTATTCCACCCACCATTCCGACGCGATCATTACGGAAAACGCGGAAAACGCGGAAAAATTCTTAAACGGCGTGGATGCGGCCGCTGTATACGTCAACGCCTCCACCCGCTTTACCGACGGCTTTGAATTCGGCTTTGGCGCGGAGATCGGTATCAGCACCCAGAAGCTTCATGCCAGGGGGCCCATGGGCTTAAAGGAATTAACAAGCTATAAATACCAGGTCAGGGGAAACGGTCAGATCAGGGGCTGATCACCCCTTTTTTCCAGATCGGGCTTAAGCGGCAGCATGACGTCCGAATAAAATTCGGTTCCTTCATGAGAGAAGGAAGCCATTCCGCCAAGCAGCTCCGCGATGGAGAGGACAGAGGAGAGACCGACGCCGGTTCCTTTGCTCTGCGTGGAGTAATAATGTCCGTTTTTCTCCTTCACCTTGCCGTTAAAGCTGTTGGTCGCCACGATATACAGTGAAAAACGGTGCCTTGTCGTGATGGTCAGATCGATGAAACGCTCCGCCTTTTTCTCTTCCTTCATTTCGTTACAGGCAAAGACCGCGTTCTCAAGGATATTGCCGATGATACTGCAGAGCTCAAGCTCGGGAATGAGCAGATCATCCGGCAGCTCGATCCGAAACCGGCAGGAGATATGCTCGTCTTCGGCCCACTGATGATAATAATTTAAGACCGCGTTGACGGCGGCATTTTTACAGAACGATTTCACTTCATTCTGGGGCATCGCATTAAGATACTGCTCAAGATAGTGCCGGATGCCTTCCAGATCATTTGTATCAGCCAGACTTTTTAACGCCCGGATCGTATGCTTGAAATCATGCCTTTCCCTGGTGATCGATTCCAGATATTTCTGCTGTTTGGCAAACTGCGTTTCCTGCATTTCCAGAATATTTACCCGTTTTTCATTTAAGGCTGCTTCCAGAAGACCGGAGACGATAAAATAGAAGATGACACAGAGCAACAGCAGCAGACAGAACATAAGCGGCAGTGCGGTCCAGTAGAACAGGGCGACATTGTTCACATGCATCGTTTCGTAATGTCTGGGTACCATTAAGAGATTGATGATCAGGAAGAACAGAGAAACCAGAGAGCTGGTATACCAGACCCGCCGCAGGTGAAACTGATCGATGAGACGGCCGCCGAAGACCCGGAAGGGATAGAGCAGGAGCAGCACGCAGATCACGGAGAGAAATGCCTGCAGGACGGCGGCCTCCGTACTGAAATGATCGATATCGGAGGTCGGATGGCGCATCGCGTCATAGGCGTTGGCAAAATTCGCGATAAAGCTCATGATGGCACAGACCAGCACAAGTAAGCAGAAGGTCTTGCAGAAATGAGCATATACGCTGCGCTGAAAGAAGATCAGGCATATGATAAACAGAAACGGGAGCAGTCTGTAATAGGAAAACGGGGGATACAGCTCTAAAAGACCGGCAGCGGATATGAGAACGGTCAGGAAGAGGAGCGTTTTCAGGATTGTTTTGCCCAGACCGGTCCGCAGTTGGTTCTGCATCGGAAACAGACACAAAAAAGCGGCCGGCACAAAGGGAAGATGGCAGAGAAAGGAAAATAGAAACTGAGACATCAGGGTATTCATGCTTTTCTTTTATGTTCCTTTCTGATCTTGTTGAAGGTGTAATTCTGCCATGTCTGCTCGAGCTTCTTCATATTGCGCAGGTTGATCGGGAGATGGATATTCTCGCGGATATGGCAGACGCCCTCCGCCGGATCGAAGTGGATGATATAATCCATGTTGACGATCTCACCGCGCAGTACCATGAGAAAACGGCTGTCCTGCAGAAGCAGACCGCTGATCTCGCCGAAGCTCATGCGGGTTTTATGGATATTCCCGTCTTTATCCTCGATCTCCTGATAGTTTCCCGTAGAGCGGATGATGACAATATCTCCGTAGGGGAGCTCCTCCTCGACGCGTTTGCTGACAAAATGCAGCGACGCCGTGTTTTCCTCCCCTCGAAGTCTTTTGATGTCGTCCATCAGGCGGAAGACTCTGTCTTTCTGTACGGGCTTTTCCATATATTCATAGGCGTGCAGCGTAAAGGCCTCGGGCATAAAGTTCATGCTGCTCGTGAGAAAGATGAGCAGCGTTTCGGCGTCCTGCTCCCTGATCTCCTTTGCCGCGTCGATACCGGTTTTTTTCTTCATATATATATCCAGAAAAACCGCCGTGTAGGTATACGGGCGGTAGTCCTTCAGCAATTCCTCCGCGCTGTCAAAGCTCTTTATAGTAAGGCTGACGTGGCTTGCTGCAGCGTATTCCCGCAGATACTGCCTGAGGGGCTCGACCTCCTGAGATATATCATCAACAATTGCAATATTCATAACCCGTATTATACCATATTAATGTCATGAAGTCAGGGTCAAAAGCACTTCGAGCCATGTGATTTTGACGTCTCGATCATGATATAGTGCCTATGAGCAAGCTCAGGCACTATATCACGTATCTGGAAAGGGGCAAAAGCACCTTTTGCCCCCAATATCTTGTCATTTTATCCCAGAATCATGTCATCTTATCCCAATACGGTTGAAAAATGAAAAAGAAGGTGTATATTATCTAACGGCGGACAGACAGAGGGGTCTGATCCGCAGAAGCTAAACGTAAACGAAAGAAGGAGAAAGAAGATGAAAAAGAAATTATTGGCACTGGTATTAAGTATTGCTATGGCGAGCACGCTTTTAGTCGGCTGCGGCGATGATGAGGAAGAAGCCGTTGTTGAGACTGAGGTAGAAGAGGTAGAGGAAGAGACCGCTGCCGAAGAGGAAGCTGCGGATGTGGAAGAAGCCGCACCGGAAGAAGCCGCACCGGAAGAAGCAGGATTTACCTTTGAGGATCTGCAGGACAATTACGCAACCATGGTAGAAGCTTATAATTCTGTAGAAGAGCTGTATATGAATGAGGGTATTGCGCAGGATGATACGGTAGAAGAGCTTCTTACGCAGTGCAAGGACGTTATGGATCAGATGGGCGAGCTGACCCGCGATGATTTCGAGACCGAGGAAGACCTGCTCACCATGAACGACAGCATCGTTACGCTGCTTGATTCTCTGAACGGGATCATCGATCTGATGTCTGAGGCCGATACCAGCGGAGCAGAAGCAACAGCAGCTGCTGATGATACCGAGGCAGTGTTAAAGGCTGCTTTCCCGGTAGGATATGCCGGAGCTGCCGATGATGGTTCCAAGATCCTGTGGGCATTATCCGAGGATACGACCAGAGGTATATTTGTTGTTATCAACGCGGATGAGTCTGATGCGGTCGCTATGGTTGGCGATGTGGTCAATAATGGCGACGAAACCATCACGCTGACGGATGATGAGAGCGGCGCAACTGTAGTACTCGGTGTTTCCGAGGATGTTGATGATGAAGGTACGACTGTTCTTATGCTGGAGACGGAGGACGGAGGTCTTTCTGCTCTTTACGAAGTTCCCGGTGAAAACGTTATTGACGCTCTGTTGAGCTACTAAAAAAACCGCGCTTTATTTGCGAAAGGAGATAGCTCCGTGACAGCAAAAAAGATATTCATGTTTCTTCTGGGTTTGCTAACGGTGATCGGCGGCATGTACTGCGCCGGAACGCCCGGCATGACTTTCCTGTCCATGGTATGGGTGATCGGTTTCGTGATGTTTTTCCATGCCATTGAGGAACTCGTCACCTACGGAGAGAAAAAAAGACTGGGACTGGCGGACGGCTGGAATCTGGCGGGTGCCATTATCGCACTGCTTTGCGGTCTAGCGATCATCATCAGCGGTCAGGCCGAGCTCGTGACAGGAGCGACGCTTCTTTACTTTCTGTTTGTCTGGCTCATCGCTGCCGGCATTACCGGGATCTTTGCAGCCTTTAAGCTGAAAAAGCATCAGGATACCGGCGTTGCCGCGATCGACAGCTTTACCGGAAAATGGGGCTGGTTTGTACTGCTTGGCATTATCATGATCATAGCGGGCTGCTTTGGCTTCGCGCATCCGATCCTTTCCATGCTGTCCATCGGCTTCATCGTCGGCATCGACATCATGGTGGCAGGCATCAATATGATGGTCCGCGCATTTACGGCAGCATAAACAGAAAACGGTTGATTTGTCCGCGATTTCTTGTATAATTAATTAGGAGGGTAGCACAATGAGTAAAGCAGGCGCTATATTGATCACATTCTTTTTGGGTGGCCTAGGTGTTCATCGGTTTCTGACCGGAAAGATCGGGACCGGGATCCTCTGGCTCCTGACCGGCGGAGTTTTTGGCATTGGCTGGCTGGTTGATTTCATCATGGTTTGCATGGGAAAATTCACCACCAAGGATGGCACTCCCTGGATTACCGAATAAGGGAAAATAATCCCCGCGCCGCACGCCTATGTGCGGCGCGATTTTTTTGAGAGGATAGTATGAAAACCAAGTGGACGAATGAACTGAAGATGCTGTTGTTTACTGCACTGTTGGGCGCTTTTGTCGGGGTGGTGCTCTGGTGCTTTCTGAAGGCCGTCGGGATCGTGTCGGCTTTTTTCTGGGATACCCTTCCCGAAAAGACGGGGATGACCTTTTTATCGGTTCCCTTGTGTGCCGCTGGCGGTCTGGTGCTCGGCATTCTGCATAAAATCGGCGGAGATTATCCGGACGAGCTGACCGTTGTCATGGATAAAATCAAGAAGGATAAGCATTATGATTACAAGCCGATGATATTTATACTGCTGTGTGCCTTTTTACCGTTGGTCCTCGGCGCCAGTGTCGGTCCTGAGGCGGGACTGACAGGCATTATCGCGGGACTGTGCTATTGGATCGGTGATAACGTGAAATATGCCAAACAACACGAGACGGCGTACTCCCGGATCGGGGAAGCCGTTATGCTGGGCGAGCTTTTTCATATGCCTTTGTTCGGGATCATTGCCGTAGAGGAGAACGAAGAGGATCGGGACGGGTTCGACACCGGGATCTCAAAGGGTTCGAAGTTTCTTCTGTACGGTATCGCCGCGGCGGCAGGATATCTGACGGTCCTTGCGTTAAATAATCTGCTTGGCGCTGCTTCCGAGGGCTTTCCGATGTTTGAAATGGAGAAGGCAGGCGGCACAGATTTTGCGCTTATGCTTCTTTATATCCCGGTGGGCGTTCTGCTCTGTCTTTTTTTCCAGGGAGCGGAAAAGCTTTCGGAAAGAGCGGCTCTGAAGGTTCCCTGCATTCTGCGGGAAACGCTGTGCGGTCTTTTGGTTGGCATTGTGATGCTGTTTGCGCCGATGGCGCTTTTCTCCGGAGAAGAGGAGATGCGCGTTTTTATGACGGACTACGGAACCTATGCGCCTCTTTTTATGATAGGGATCTGCTTTTTGAAGCTCTTTATGACTGCTTTCTGCATCCGCTTCGGGTTAAAGGGCGGGCATTTCTTCCCGGTGATCTTTTCCTGTGTGTTAATGGGCTTTGCTATTGCCGCTCTGATTTTTCAGGGGGCGGACGGCCATGGCATTTTTGCGGCAGGTATTATTACGGCCGCGGCGCTTGGGGCGCAGTTAAAGAAACCGGCTGCGGCTTCCGCGCTGCTGTTGTTATGCTTTCCGGTCAGAATGATCCTCTGGCTGTTTATTGCTGCGGCGGTGGGAAGCCGTATCACGCAGGCGGCCGCGGCAAAGAAGACTGAGCGTTAGGAGCATTTGGAAATATATGTATTATTCTGCAATTGGTATATTGGCAGCCATGGTGCTGCTGATCGAAAACCAGGATATCTTTCTGAACCGGAATGGTGCGTTTGAGCAGCCTGCATGGCGGGTATACAGGAGATTTCTGCTCACTGTCCTGCTGTATTATGGCACGGATATTCTATGGGGTATCTTCGAAAGCCGTAAACTGTCATTCCTGCTTTTTACCGATACCACGCTGTATTTTGCTGCAATGGCGGCAGGTGTTTTTTTCTGGACGCAGTATATTGTGATCTATTTGGAGGAGAAAAACCGGTTCGGCCAGATCCTTCTGCTGTCGGGACGTATCCTGGCGGCTGTGGTGACTGCCCTTGTCGTGATCAATATTTTTGTTCCGGTGCTTTTTACGGTGGGTGCAGAATGCGTTTATCACGCGTTAGCTTCCCGATATGTGATCCTTGCCGCGCAGATCCTCTTACTTCTGATGATCTCGGTCTACGCGCTTGCTTCCGGGATCAGACAGCGCCGGATGAAGGCTTCCGGAGAGAAAACAGGATTGGAAAAATACCGGACGTTATCTTTCTTCGGACTGATCATGGCGGTCCTTCTGACGGCTCAGCTCTGGTTTCCGTATTTTCCGATCTACGCCGTTGCGTATATGTTAGGAACCTGCCTTCTGCGCGCGCTTATCGTCGGTGATGAGAAGGAGAAGTACCGGCTTCGTCTGGCAGAATCCGAGAAGGTCATGGTACTGAAGCAGTCGATTACCGCGCTGCTTAACAATATGCCCGCTCTGACGTTTTCCAAGGACGCGGAGACCGGTGTTTATATGGCCTGTAATCAGGCGTTTGCGGAATACGCCCATAAACAGAGTCCGGAGGAGGTGGTCGGTCTCACCGATGTCCAGATCTTTGACGAGGAAACGGCAAAGCATTTCGTCGAGGACGACCGCATGGCCCTGTCCATGGACCAGCCCTACTTCTTTTATGAGGACGTGCCGGATGCCGTCGGGAATCAGCGGCAGTTTCAGACGACAAAGCTGAAATATATCGATACATCCGGGCGGCTGTGTACCCTCGGCATGAGCCAGGATATGACAGATATGGTACGTGTGCAGCGGGAGAACGCTACTACGAAGGAAGCCTATGAAAAGGCCAGGAGCAACAGCGTGATCTATTCCCATATCGCGCAGACCCTGGTCCGTGGCTACGCAGATCTATTTTATGTAAACCTGGATACCGAGGATTTTGTGGAATATCATACGGAAAATGACCGTGACGAGATAACGGAGGTGAGACGGGGCAAACATTTCTTTGATTCCTGTAAAAAAGAGGCCTGTGCGTTTGTCTATCCCGACGACAGGGAGGCCTTTCTGGCGGCGCTTGACCGGGATAAGCTTCTTGCCACACTGGAAAAGGACAATACCTTTATGATGACGTACCGTCTTCTCATGAAGGACGAGCCGGTCTATGTCAGTATGAAGGTTTCGCGCATGGAGGATGATAAACAGGGGATCATCATTGGGGTCACCAATGTGGACGAGCAGATGAAGCAGCAGAAGGCAGCGGAGCGGATGCAGGAGGAGCGGATCGCTTATGCAAGGATCAATGCGCTGACCGGTGATTTCCTCTGTATTTATGTGGTTGAGCCGGAGGGCGGAAATTACAGGCTGTACAGCGCAACTGATGGTATTGAAAGCTTCGGGCTCCCGAAAGAGGGAAGTGATTTCTTTGCAGACTCCCGGGAGAACAGTCATGACGTCGTCTTTCCGGACGATCTGGAACGCTTTCTGGCCGTATTTACAAAGGAAAACGTACTGGAGGAAATCAGGCGCAGCGGCATCTTTGCGATAAGCTACCGCATGGTGATAGACGGCCGGGTAATCCATACGCAGCTGAAAGCCGCCATGGTGGAGGAAAAGGACAGCTTAAGCCTTGTAGTCGGCGTAAATGATGTCGATGCGCAGGTAAGGCAGGAGGAGGAATACCGGAATCGTCTCGCGAAGGCGCAGAGCGAAGCTAACATCGATGCCCTGACGGGGGTAAAGAACAAGCACGCGTACCAGGCGGCGGAGAGCCGGCTGAACCGCCGGATCGAGGGGCGTATGCACGCGAAATTCGCCATTGTGATGTTGGATGTGAACGATCTGAAGAAGATCAATGATACCGAAGGGCATCAGGCGGGTGATATCTATCTCTGCAGTGCCTGCGACATCATCTGCCAGATCTTCAAACGCAGTCCCGTATTCCGCGTCGGCGGCGATGAGTTTGTTGTGATCGCCCAGGGCAAGGATTATGAATGTATCGACGAGCTGATCGCCAGAGTGAACGATCACAATGCAGCAGCCGTCGGGGACGGCGGGATCGTGATCGCCTGCGGCATGGCAAAATTCGACAATGATCCCGCTGTGGCCGCGGTATTTGAACGGGCGGACCAGAACATGTATGAAAACAAGACCCGTCTGAAGGACGACGAGAGCCGCGGCTTATTTTAAACCGCGGCCCGTATACTGTTCTTCACAATACTTGCAGCGATAGATCTCCTTTTCGGGATCCGTCAGCACGAAGATATGCGGAAGCTCCTGCTCGATCGACGTGATACAGCGGGGGTTTTTGCATTTAATAACATTTGTGATCTTTTCCGGAAGCTTCAAAGCCTTCTTTTCGACGATCTCGCCGTCCTTGATCACGTTAACCGTGATATTATGGTCGATAAAGCCGAGAATATCCAGATTCAGCATATCAATGTCGCATTCCACCTTCAGGATATCCTTCTTCCGCATTTTATTACTGCGCGCATTCTTAATGATCGCAACCGTGATATCCTCCAATTGATCCAGCTTCATATCATGATAAAGCTGCAGACTCATTCCGGCCTGGATATGGTCCAAAACAAAGCCTTCTTCGATTTTTCCGACGTTGAGCATCGTATTTTCCTCCTGTGTTATGATACCTTGCGGTTCCGCGCTAGCGGCCGCGTGGAATTTTCCTGAAAATTCCACATGAGAGAATCGCCTTGCGATTCTTCCTTGAACCTGTATAGCATGATGGCGGGGTCAAAAGGTGCTTTAACCTTTCCGGATGCGTGATATATCAGATCAGCTCCAGTAATGTCAGGATCAGTGCCATCCGTACATATACGCCATACTGCACCTGCTCGAAATATTTCGCGCGGGGATCCGTGTCTACCTCCACGGAGATCTCGTTCACACGCGGCAGGGGATGCAGAACCATCATGTCCTGCTTCGCCAGTGCCATCTTTTCCCGGTTGAGGATATAGTAATCCTTCAGTCTGACGTAATCCTCCTCGTTAAAGAAACGCTCCCGCTGGACCCTGGTCATGTAGAGGATATCGAGTTTTGGCATGACATCCTCGAGTCTGCGGACCTCCTCAAAGGGGATATGTCCTCTTTCCAGGACATCCTCCCGAATGTAGCCCGGAATACGGAGCTCTTCCGGCGAAATAAAGATAAAATGCACGTTAGCGTACCGCTTCAGTGCTTCGATCAGAGAGTGCACCGTACGGCCGAATTTCAGATCGCCGCAGAGCCCGATGGTCATATCGCTGAACTGTCCCTTCAGGGCGTGGATCGTCATCAGATCTGTCAGCGTCTGTGTCGGGTGCTGATGGCCGCCGTCCCCGGCGTTGATCACGGGTATCCGGGATTTCTGCGCCGCCACCAGAGCCGCGCCCTCCTTGGGATGCCGGATCGCGCAGATATCGGCGTAGCAGGAGATGATCCGTATCGTATCCGATACGCTTTCTCCCTTGGCGGCGGAAGAGGAGTCGGCAGACGCGAAGCCGAGCACCTGTCCGCCGAGCTTCAGCATCGCGGATTCAAAGCTGAGTCTGGTCCGGGTGCTTGGCTCGTAAAAACATGTTGCCAGGATCTTTCCGTCGCACCGGTGTGCATAGCGTTCTTCGTGCAGAAGAATATCATCCGCGAGACGAAACAGATCATCGAGTTCTTCCGTGGAAAAATCCAACGGGTTCATAAGATGTCGCATGAGTAGTTCCCCCTTTAGAAAAATCTAAAAAGAACGCTTTCGAAAGATCGAAAGCGTTCTGAAAATCCTATCGATATGAAAGTAAATCCGCCACGGCTTTTCTTTTCGGCACCTCGGGCGCCTCCGCGGGATGACCGATGCAGATCAGGTTCACTAACTCCCGATCGGCGGGTATCTCCAGTACATCGGAAAGGGTATCGTCAAATATACCCATAATAACCGTTCCCAAACCGAATTCGTGCGCCGCGAGACAGAAAGTCTGGGCAGCAATACCGGCATCGAACATCTGCCAGGTATCCTTTCTGCTCGTTGTAAAGGAACCGTCTCTTTCATAGCCGCAGCGGCCCTTGATCACCGTAAGCGCGACGATCACGGGCGCCGATTCCATAGTCCCCGCGTTATAGGTAAACCCGGTAGTACATTCCTTCGCGATACGGGCCTTTAATGCCGGATCTTCAACGACGATATAACGGACGATCTGCGTATTCTTCCAGGAGGGAGAAAACGAGGCCGCGTCCACGATCTTTTCAAGCGTCGCATGATCTACCGGTTCATCCGTAAATTTCCGGATACTGCGCCTTGTTTTGATACAATCTATTGTTTGCATGTTTCACCTCTCTGTGTTCCGAAAAATCAAACAAATACAGTATAGTATATCCTGCTCCGCTTCGCAAGTAAAAAAGAGCGGAGACTGTTTAAAAATAACCCCGCAGGACCTTCAGTATTCAAAAAATATATACACATAATACAAAAAATATCAATAAATCGCCTTAACAGTGCGAATAATTTTGCAAAGTCATACATGTATATGGTTTTTCTGAATGGCCTGTTTCCCTATAATATTGCACAAATACTTCTCTCACCTGAATTACTTCTTTCCGGCCGGTTCCGGCTGCCTTCTGTCTGCCGACGGCAGTTCTTTCGGAAAGCCCTCTTCTGAGGTACTTCAGGTGAGGGAAAACTTCGGGTGGCGTTTAGGATGCAGATCGATTATGAGATAGATTGCCGGGCAGTCGGAAGGCGCCTGCGGGAAGTACGGAAAAGCAAGAAATATACACAGGAAAAGATGGCGGAAAAGATGGGGATCTACGCGAAATACCTGAGCAGTCTTGAAAGAGGTGTCTCGAAGCCGTCTCTTCCCTTTATTATGAAATTTTCGGAGATCAACGATGTTTCCCTTGACTATATCTTAAAGGGAGAAGGGAGTTTTCACGGACTCGGGGAACCGGATCCATACGGAACAGGCAGGAATCTTTCGAAGGAGGATCAGAGTATCTGCCGGGCTGTGATAGAAACACTGACAGAGAAGTTACGGGAAAAAAACGATAGGAATTAACAGCGCAAACGCCAAAGGTTTTTTACTTTGGCGTTTGCTATTGTAAACCAAATCAAAAGGGTTTATGCTAAGCTTATGGATATTCAGAGGACAGAGATCCGGCTGGGACTTGAGCGGATGGAACCGTTAATGGCGGCGCTTTCCGATCCGCAGGACAGCCTTCGTTTTATTCAGATAGCGGGAACAAACGGAAAAGGATCGGTATCGGCCTTTCTGTCAGAGATCTTAACGCGCAGCGGTTACAGGACCGGATGCTATACTTCCCCGGCGGTAGAAAATGTCTGCGAACAGTACCTGATCAACGGAAAGCCGGTTTCAGAGGATACGCTTAAGAGGTGGATGCACCGGATCAGGGCTGTCACCCGGGAAACGGGCTGGGAAAATGCGGAGATGCCAACGGCCTTCGAAACAGAAACGGCTGCTGCATTCTGTATTTTTAAAGAGGCGGACTGCGATATCGTGGTGCTTGAGACGGGGCTCGGCGGAAGGGACGACGCGACGAATATCGTCCGCTCGACGATCGTGTCTGTTCTGACGTCCATAACCCTGGACCATACGGGGTTCTTAGGTAACACGGTCCGGGAGATCGCGTCCGTGAAGGCGGGCATCATCAAACCGGGAGCGGCTGCCGTCAGCACGTACCGGAACAGGGAGGTTTCGGATGTGTTTACGGAAAGATGCGAGGAAACGGGTTCCGAGCTGATCTTTACCGAAGAAGTAAAGCCTGCGGATATCCGCATGGAAGGGGACAGGCAGTTTTTCTCCTATAAGAACTGGGAGCGGATGGAGACCGGCCTCCGCGGAAGGGCGCAGATCGAAAATGCCGCGCTCGTGCTGGAAACGGTCGGAATTTTGCGAAGCAGGGGCTTTGAACTGCCGGAGCAGAAGGTTCGGGAAGGACTTCTCAAGACGTTTTTGCCCTGCCGCCTGGAAAAAATAGCCGATGATCCGCCTGTTTTTCTGGACGGGGCTCATAATGAGGCTGCGGTTTTGCGGCTCAGAGAGTATTTACGGCAGGAAGCTTCTTCTTTTTGGGATATTTTTATCGTCGGTATGTTCCGGGACAAGGATTATATGACCGTCTGCCGCCTGATGGCGGGGGAAGCGGAATGGATCATTACGGTGCAGACAGAGGGGAACAGCCGCGCCCTGGATAAAGAAGTGTTACGGGATACTTTTATCGCATGCGGTGCCCGTGCGGTCTGTGCGGAAAGCCTGCGGGAGGCGGCGGCACTTGCTTTGAAAAAGGCGCGGGAGGGCGGCCGCAGGGGACGGATCACGGCGTTTGGATCGTTTTCTTTCCTGGCGGCGCTCAGGAAAGAATTGGAATTAAATATACAAGGAAATGGCACGGAGAGGAAATGAAATGGATGCGGATAAAATAAAAGAGGGGGTCCGGCTGATCCTTGAGGGGATCGGAGAGGATCCTGAGAGAGAAGGCCTGGTGGATACGCCGGATCGTATCGCCAGAATGTGTGAGGAGATTTTCGCGGGTCTTTACACTTCGCCGGATCCTCTCCTGCAATGCACCTTTGATGGCACTGCCTATGGCCGTGAAATGATCGTTGAAAAGGATATTACCTTTTATTCCGTCTGCGAGCATCATCTGCTGCCGTTTTACGGAACCGCGCATGTGGCATATATACCGGACGGCCGCGTGGTCGGGATCAGTAAGCTTGCGAGGGTCGTTGACCTTTTGGCAAAGAGACCGCGGCTGCAGGAGGGGCTGACGGCGGACATCGCCGATGCGCTGATGCGCTGCTTAAAGCCAAAGGGCGTGATCGTGATGCTCACGGCCGAGCATACCTGTATGACCATGAGAGGCATCAAAAAACCGGGCACGAAAACCGTTACGTTAGCAAAAAGAGGTATCTGCAGCGGGGAGCCTTCCCTGCAGGAAGAATTCTTCAGACTGATCGGATGAAGGAATGAAAATCGGCAACAGAATCTTTGATGAAAATAAAACCTATATCATGGGCATTTTAAATGTCACGCCGGATTCCTTTTATGACGGCGGGCGTTTTGTGAAGCGGGAGGCGTTTATCAGACAGGCGGAGACCATGGCAGAGCAGGGCGCGGATATCATTGATATCGGCGGGGAGTCGACAAGACCCGGCTATACGGAGACAGGGGAAGCAGAAGAGCTTTCCCGGGTACTGCCCGCGGTGGAGGAGATCCGGAAACGGCTTGATATCCCGATCTCCGTTGATACGGTAAAGCCGAAGGTGGCGGAGGAGGCCCTGAAGGCCGGCGCTTCCATGATCAATGATACGAGCAGCCTGAAGGACCCGGGGCTTTCTGCCGTGATCGCGGAAAGCGGCGTTCCGGTATGTCTCATGCATAACCGCAGGGAGCCGGTAACAGACGAGGGGACAGCGTATCTGAAAGGGTTTACGGGAGAGCTTCAGGACCTGCTTATGAGAGCGCAGGATGCCGGGATCAGACGGGAACAGATCATTCTGGATCCGGGCATCGGCTTTGCCAAGACTCAGGAACAGAACCTGACGCTCTTAGCGAATCCCGATATTTTAAGCGCGTTTTCGCTGCCGTTACTTCTCGGGGCTTCCCGAAAATCCGTCATCGATCATGTCTTAAGGCTTCCGGTAGAGGAACGGCTCGAGGGAACGCTTGCGGTCAGCGCCTTAGCGGCGCTTTCCGGCTATATGTTTGTCCGGGTTCATGATGTTAAGGAGAACAGAAGAGTGATCGATATGATCGCGGGGATCAGAGCTTTTAAGGTATAGAGGAGGGATGAATATGGATTTTATATCAATTGATAATCTGGAAGTATTCGGCAACCACGGCGTCTATGAAGAGGAAAAAAAGCTGGGGCAGAAATTTCTGGTCTCGGCCAGACTGTATCTTGATCTGAAGGCGGCCGGCATTGATGATGATATTAACGAATCCGTTCATTACGGAAAGGTCTGCCATCTGATCCATGACCATATGAAGAATCACTCCTATCAGCTGATCGAGGCGGCGGCCGAGCATCTTGCGGAGGAGCTTCTTTTATCCTACGGCAGGGTGAAGAAGGTATCCGTCGAGGTGAAGAAGCCCTGGGCGCCGATCGGACTGCCGCTTGAGGCGGTTTCGGTGGCGATCGAGCGGGCGTGGCATGATGTCTATATTTCCCTGGGCTCCAACATGGGGGACAGGGAAGCGCATATCAACACGGCGCTTCAGGCCTTTGAAGAGAAAAGGGAAATAAAGGTCGGGCTGGTGTCCGAATATGTGGAATCCGAGCCTTACGGGGGCGTAGAGCAGGACAACTTCCTGAACGCGGTGGCTAAAATATCTACCTTTCTGTCGCCGGAAGAGCTTCTTCTGTACTTACAGGAGATCGAACTCAGTGAAAACAGGGAGAGGACCGTGCACTGGGGACCGCGGACGTTGGATCTTGACATTGTCATGTATGACAATCTCGTGCTGGATACCGAGCAGCTGACGATCCCGCATACGGATATGCAGAACCGCGATTTTGTGCTGGCCCCTCTTGCGGAGATCGCGCCCTGCTTGCGGCACCCGATCTTAAACAAGACCGTGCGCGAGCTACTTCATGAACTGGACAAAACCTACATCATCAATTAAGGAAATGTCCTAAAGCTTCCTACGGGATAAAGCGTTCCGCCATCGAGCCTTCCCCGTTTGCCACACGGTACATTTTTTCGGGCTCCGTAAAGTCCCTGAAATAGGTATAGTAAGAGGTGGTATTGATATCGGTGAAGTAGCCGTTTGCCACGATCTCCTTGGCCTCACCGTTTGCGCGCATGCGGATCAGCATGGGTTCCGTCGTGCTGTTTTTCTGATAGTAGATATGATCGCCGTTTATATTAAAGGTATCCACACGGTCATCGGTCAGCCTTTCTATGGTATTGGCGCTCATATTATAGCGGTAAAGGGCGTAATTATTGTCGACGCTCATATAGTAGATATAGCCGTTCTGGTAGGTCGGATTATGCACGCGTTCCTTGATATACAGCTGCGAAATGCCGGTCAGCGGGTTAAGAACCGAGAGATAGTGGTTGTTATTGTAATCGGGAAAATAAATTGTCCCGTTTATGACACAGGCAGGATTGATATAGGCTTCGCACACCATCTGCTTGTCCGACCCGTCAATGCCGGCTCTTTGAAGCGTTGTGCCAAGCTCCGAATCTCCGGTCTGAAAGACCAGGGTATTGTCGATCAGGACCAGCACGCCGGCTACGGCACGTTCGATACCGTTTGTGATCTTATCACCGGTCTTCTTTTTACGGTATACGCCGTGGATGCTGCCGGCCAGGCCGAAGGCTGTTTCACCGCCGGAGTTTTCCTGATTGAAATAGATATAGTCGCCGGCACTGTTCAGATAGGACGCGGATACATCCATAAAAAGGGAGGCATCTGTTCCGTCCAGCCTCATTTTATAAATATAATTATGATCGTAGGTGTTGATGAAGTAGATCTCGTTTCCGTCCTCCACAAAGAGGCCCCGGTTATTCAGGTTGCCGGAGGTATTGCCGACAGTACCCGGCGGATTCGGTTCGATCCTCCTTGACCACCACGAGGCGACGGCGGCGAAAACGATGAGTGCCATAACGATTCCGGCGATCAGAAATGCTTTAAGATTTGGTTTCTTTTTTCTTTTGGCTGCCATAATGATACTCCCCCCTGAGTCATAATAGTTTTCAAAAGATATTATCATTGTATCATTAACAGCGAAAAAAGTACATCTTTATTCGGGAAACATCCGGTCTGCTGCGGGCCGGCACGGAAACGGAGGACGGCATGCAGATCGAAGAACTGCGAATATACAGAAATCTACTGAAACAGCCCCTTTTTACGGATATGAACTCGCTGCTCTCTGCGGTGAAGGACGGAGGCTTTACCGGAGAAATGCCTGACAGACGGAGCTTTGCGGCTAAGCTTGCGGGAGATCTGATGGCCTTTGCCGCGGCATACGGTTTTTCCGGAAATCTCTGGCATGCCTGTCTGGCTTTTCTGCTTGCAGAGGATGAGAATGCCTGGTCCCTGTCAAAGGAGCTCAGACGGGATCCTGTATCGGATACGCTGGATCAGGCCGTGCTGTCTGATTTTGAGCTGTTGAGCAGCCTTTTTCACAGCGATATCGGGGTGATCGATCAGGTGCTTCAGATCGATTGCTTTGTTATGTTAAAAGATTATGTAAACAGAACGAGCCATGAATCGCTGACACTGCCTATGAGAGAGGCACTGCGGGATTTGGCGACTGATCTGGAAGAAACAAGCGACGCGGAAGAGTTTCGCGACCGCGTGGCCGAGTTTTATAAGACATATGGCGTGGGTATGTTTGGTTTACATAATGCGTTTCGCGTTTCGTCTGATGCCGGGAAGGCGGAACTGCTTCCGATCCGCCATATAGCGCAGATACGCCTTGATGATCTGGTGGGGTATGAGCTGCAGAAGCAGAAGCTCCGGGAGAATACGGAAGCGTTTTTAAAGGGAAGAGCCGCCAACAACTGTCTGCTTTTCGGGCCGGCGGGAACCGGAAAATCAAGCAGCATCAAGGGGATCCTCAACGAATACGCGGGAAGCGGCCTGCGCATCGTGGAGCTTTTCAGGCATCAGATCAGGCTGCTGCCCGAGATCACGGAACTGCTCAGAAACCGGCGCTATCGCTTTATCATCTATATGGACGATCTTTCCTTTGAGGATTTTGAAACCGACTATAAATATCTGAAGGCCGTGATCGAGGGCGGTCTTGAAAGCAGGCCGGAGAATGTCCTGATCTACGCGACCAGCAACAGACGGCATCTGATCCGGGAAAGCTTTAAGGACAGGGAAGAGGGGGAAAACGACCTGCACCGGAATGATACGGTACAGGAAAAGCTTTCTCTGGCGTATCGTTTCGGCGTTTCGATCTATTTCGGCTCGCCGGATAAAAAAGAGTTTAATCATATTGTGAAGGAGCTTGCCGCGCGGTACAATATCCGTATGAACGAACAGACGCTTTTACTGAAGGCGAATCAATGGGAGCTTTCCCACGGCGGACTGTCCGGACGGACGGCGCAGGCGTTTATTGATTATTTACGGGGATCTGAGGGATAATTATGGCGAAATTATTTGCGGCAATCGATGTCGGCTCCTACGAGGTCGGCATGAAGATCATGGAAATGTCCCGGAAAGAGGGCATGAAGGAGATCGATTATATCAGGCACCGGATCGAGCTTGGCACGGATACCTATAATACCGGAAAGATCAGTCTGGAGCGGGCGGATGAGCTCTGCGAGACACTGTTACGGTTTAAGGCGATCATGGAGGAATACCGGGTGGACGACTATAAGGCCTACGGAACCTCCGCGATCCGTGAAACGGAGAACAAGCTGATCGTACTCGAACAGATCAAGCTAAGGACCGGGCTCGATGTGGAGATCTTAAGCAACTCCGAGCAGCGCTTTCTGCACTATAAGGCGGTTGCCTCCAAGTCCGAGATCTTCAGCCGGATCATGGATAAGGTTTCCCTGCTGCTTGACGTGGGGGGCGGCAGTATCCAGCTGTCTCTTTTTGAAAACAACGCTCTTGTGACGACCCAGAACATCCGCCTCGGAATCCTCAGAATACGGGACAGCATGAGTGATTTCGCTTCCCGTTCGACCGTCTATGAGGAGCTCCTCCTCGAACTCATTGATAATCAGCTGGATTCCTTTAAAAGACTGTATCTTGACGACGGCAAAAAAAAGATTGAAAGCATCGTTATCATAGACGACTATGTATCCCATGTGATACAGCGCTATAATAAGAATCAGCTGGTTATGGCGGAAGAACTGATGCGTTTCGTGGATATCGCGCGGACCAAATCGGATGAATATATTACGCGTCTTGTGGGCCTGACGGAAGAGAGCGCGTCGTTACTCATCCCGTCGATCGTGCTTTTGGAGAGCGTTTTTCTGATGACGGGCGCGACTTCCCTCTGGGCACCGGGCGTCAGCCTGGCTGACGGTATCGCCTATGAGTACGCGATGGAGCACCGTTTTGTCACGGCCGGACACGATTTTGAAAATGACGCGCTGGAATGCTCGAAAAGGATGGCAGAGCGCTATCAGAGCAATATCCCCCGGAACGAGCTTGTGGAGAGAGTGGCGGTGGATATCTTCCGCTGCACCAGGAAGCTGCACGGCATGGGGAAGAGAGAACTGCTGCTTTTGCGGATCGCCGCGATCTTAAATGACTGCGGGCGTTTCGTGACGCTGGACGGCGCTGCGGAGGCCAGCTACGGCATCATCATGGCTTCGGAGATCATCGGTCTGTCCCACGCGGAAAGACTGATCGTGGCCAGCATTGTACGCTATAATAAAGTGGATTTCGAATACTACACGGAGATGGTAAAACGGACGCTGATCGAACGGCCGGATTATCTGAGACTGGTCAAGCTCTGCGCCATATTCCGTCTGGCCGACGGACTCTGCAGGAGCTTCCGCGTTAAGATCCAGGGAATACGCGCTGCGTTAAAGGATCAGAACCTGATCCTTACCGTGGATACGGATGAGAATATCAGCCTGGAACGGCGCTTCTTCAGACGAAAATCGGATTTCTTTACAGAGGTTTTCAGCGTGGAGGTTACGATCAAGCAGAATAAAAGAAATATAGCGATTTGACGAGGTGGCTTATGGATAAACTGAACAATCCCGAATATTATTATAACAGAGAGCTGTCCTGGCTGCTGTTTAACGAAAGGATCCTGGGCGAAGCCAGGGACAGGACGAACCCGCTGTTTGAACGGCTGAAATTTTTGAGCATCACCGCGTCGAACCTGGACGAATTCTTTATGATCCGCGTCGCCTCTATCCGGGATATGGTGAACGCGGGCTACAGCAGACCCGACATCGCCGGACTGACGCCCGTGAAACAGCTGCAGGAACTGACTTCCGCCATTCATAAGCAGGTGGAGCTGCAGTATTCCACGTTAAATAAGGTGCTGTTACCGAGGCTTTCGGAGGCGGGCATCCGCCTGATCCTGCAGCATGAGGATCTGACGGACAAGCAGAAGAAATATGTGGATGATTACTTTATGTCAGAGGTCTATCCTGTTTTAACGCCGATGGCGGTGGACTCTTCGAGGCCTTTCCCGCTGATCCGGAACAAGGCGTTAAACATCGGCGCTCTTTTGTCAAAAAAGAGCGGGGCCCGGGGCCTCGTGCAGACAGCGGAAAAAAGAAAAAAGACAAATAAGGACAGCTATGAATTTGTCACGGTGCAGGTTCCGGGCGGTTTGCCGCGGATCATCATGCTGCCGTATGAGAAGGATGAGGAGACACAGTCGATCATCCTGCTTGAGGAGATCATCGAGCGGAATATCGGCAAGCTGTTCCTGAATTACAATATCGTTTGTGCCTATCCCTTCCGGGTCATGAGAAACGCGGATCTTTCCATTGATGAGGATGAAGCGGCGGATCTCTTAAAGGAGATCGAAAAACAGTTGAAGCAGCGCCAGTGGGGGGATGTTATCCGGCTGGAGGTTGCGGATGATATTGACGAAAAGATGCTGAAGCTTTTGAAGGAAGAGTTTGACTGCAGCGAGGAGGAGCTTTACCGGATCCAGGGGCCGCTTGATCTTACGTTTCTGATGAAGCTTTATGGCCTGCCGGGCCATGAGGACCTGAAATGTGCCCCGTTTATTCCACAGATAGTTGAAAACCTGACGCCGGAGCGGGATATCTTTGCCGAAATACGAAAGGAGGACATCCTGCTGCATCATCCATATCAGACCTTCCAGCCGGTGGTGGATTTTATCCGCCAGGCGGCTTCCGACCCCGGTGTACTGGCCATTAAGCAGACGCTTTACCGTGTCAGCGGTAATTCGCCGATCATCCAGGCGCTGGCCCGGGCGGCGGAAAACGGCAAGCAGGTCACGGTGCTTGTGGAGCTGAAGGCAAGGTTTGATGAAGAAAACAATATCGTCTGGGCCAAGATGCTTGAAAAAGCCGGCTGTCATGTGATCTACGGCATCGTAGGACTGAAGACCCACTGTAAGATCACGTTAGTGGTACGGCGGGAGGAGGAAGGCATCAGACGTTACGTGCATCTGGGTACCGGCAATTACAATGATCAGACGGCCAAGCTCTATACGGACTTAGGGCTGCTTACCTGCGCGGATACCATCGGAGAGGACGCTACCGCGGTCTTTAACATGCTTTCCGGCTATTCCGAGCCCCTTTCCTGGCACCGCCTGGTTATGGCGCCGTTATGGTTAAAGGACCGCTTCCTGTTCCTAATAAACAGAGAGCGGGACAATGCGCTGCAGGGGCGTAAGGCGAAGATCACCGCCAAGTTCAATTCGTTAGTGGATCAGGATATCATCCGGGCACTTTACGAGGCTTCGCAGGCCGGCGTTTCGATAGATCTGATCGTCCGGGGGATCTGCTGTCTGAGGGCCGGTATCCCCGGTGTCAGTGAGACAATAACCGTCCGCTCCATTGTCGGCATGTTCTTGGAACACAGCCGGATCTACTATTTTGAGAATGCGGGAAGCCCGGAGATATATCTGAGCTCCGCCGACTGGATGCCGCGGAATCTGGAGCGCCGCGTGGAGCTTCTTTTCCCCATCGACAGCGTACCGCTGCAGAAGCGGATCATCCATATCCTGGATGTTATGCTGCGGGATAATGTCAAGGCGCAGGTCATGCAGAGCGACGGAACCTATAAAAGACCGGACAAGCGCGGAAAGGAAGCAGTGGGCTGCCAGCAGTGCTTCTGCGAGGAATCCGTCAGCACCTCCAAACGCAGGAAGGTGGAAGCGATGCGGTTATTTATCCCCGAAATGCATGAGGATGAATGACTGTTCAGAGACCGGAGGGTTTTCAACAGATACAATCGACGCAGGAATGGGAGGTTATGGGATGAACGAGTTTGATGATGAGATCCTGCAGTTCTTTTTACAGAAGCAGGGGCAGCTTTTTGACGAGAACGTAGCGGAAACACCGGAGGAAGCGGCGGAATTTTTAGAGGACTGCATGGCTGTTGTCGTGGATTCCGAGGACGAGGTATTTGAATACCTCGAGGAGAACGGGATGGATATCAGCGAAACAGCGGATATCGACGATATCTCTGAGGTGTTCAGGCTTCCCGACGGAAGATTTCTCGTTGTGGAAGGCTAGTGCACCGAAGAATTAATTTCTGGTACATTCACGCAGGATGATTGTTTATACGCAAGGCAGAGGAGGAAGTCGATGCGGGCATCGACGACCGACGATAACGCAGCGTATGAACAATCAGACAAGTGAATGTGCCAGTTAATTATTATTCGGTGCACTAGGGCAGGGGGATCTGTTTTTACAGGATAAACCGGTGGATCACCTCGGCGATGCCGTCGTGATCGTTATCGTTCTCCGTGACGTAACCGGCCCGCTCCTTCATAAAGTCGGTTCCGTTTGCCATCACGACGCCAAGCCCGGCGCTTTCGATCATGGAAAGGTCGTTTTCCTCATCGCCGCAGCAAATGATATTTTCCTTTTCTATACCGAAGAAGTCTGCCAGAAAGAGGACGCTGTTTCCCTTGGAGGAATCGATATGGCCGTACTCCAAAAAGGTAGGGTTTGAAAAAGTATAGGAGAGCCGGCCCTGCGAAAAGCTGCTGAGCTTCTGCTGAAAGGCCTGCAGTCTTTCGCGGCCCTGCGTGGAGATCACAATAGCCTTGATCGGCTCAACGGACAGATAGTCCCGGATGTCGGGAACCACCTTCCCGGGCATCAGGATCCCTTTCACATATCGCGCAAGCTCCGGCGTATCATGTTCGGATACGACATAGTGCTTGTCATAGGTATGGGCGTGCAGCCCTTCGGCGTGCGCGCTTTTGAGAATAAAGCTGACGTCGGCGATCTTCAGACCGTGTACCAGGATATCCTGTTTCCTTCCGCAGTCATAGACCAGACCGCCGTTAAAGCTCGAAATATAGTACCCATCCGTGTCCCAGCCGTACCGCGCGGCGATCGTAAGCGCGCTCTGCACGGGACGGCCGGTGGCTATCACAAATTTGTGCCCCGCGTTTACCATGGCAGTGATGGCATCCAGATTGCGCCTGCTGACGGACTTGTCAGAGGAGAGCAGGGTTCCGTCCAGATCCGTCGCAAGGAGCATCTGCCCCGGTTTCTTTTCTGTTTTATGCGGGCTTGCCGTTTCGTTTACACTTCCTGTCATAGTTACACGTCGTCATCTTCTGTATCTGCTGTATACACAAAGCGCTTTCTGGCCGCTTCATCGGCTGCCAGGTATTCGTCATAGGTCGTGATCTTGTCGATCATGGTCCCGTCCGGCAGTATCTCCATAATGCGGTTTGCCGTGGTCTCCACAAACTGATGATCTCTGGAAGAAAAAAGGATCACGCCGGGAAATTTGATCAGGCCGTTGTTCAGCGCAGTAATGCTTTCCATGTCAAGATGATTTGTCGGCTCGTCTAAGATCAGGATATTCGCGCCCGAGATCATCATCTTGGAAAGGAGGCAGCGGACCTTTTCACCGCCGGAAAGCACGCGCAGCTTTTTCACGCCATCCTCCCCCGGGAACAGCATCCTTCCGAGATATCCTCTGACATAGGTGACATCCTTGACCGGAGAGTAGCCCATGAGCCAGTCGGTGATGGTATAGTCGCTGTCAAATTCCTTTGTGGAGTCCTTAGGGAAATAGGCCTGGGAGGTCGTCACGCCCCACTTGAAGGTTCCCTCGTCCGGCTCCATTTCTTCCATCAGGATCTTGAATAGCGTTGTTTTGGCCAGTTCGTTGCCGCCTACGAAGGCTACCTTGTCATCATGGCCGAGGATAAAGGAAATATGGTCGAGGACCTTGACGCCGTCGATGGTTTTGGACAGATTCTCAACGGTCAGGACCTCGTTTCCGATCTCACGGTCGGGACGGAAATCCACATAGGGATATTTCCGGCTGGACGGCTTGATCTCTTCAAGCTCGATCTTTTCCAGAGCCCGTTTTCGCGAGGTGGCCTGCTTGGACTTTGAAGCGTTGGCGGAAAAGCGGGAGATGAACTCCTGCAGCTCCTTGATCTTTTCTTCCTTCTTTTTATTGGCTTCCTTCATCTGACGTACGAGCAGCTGGCTGGATTCATACCAGAAGTCGTAATTGCCGGCAAACAGCGTGATCTTTCCGTAATCGATATCCGCGGTATGGGTACAGACCTTATTTAAGAAGTACCGGTCATGACTGACCACGATCACCGTATTCTCGAAATCGATCAGGAATTCCTCCAGCCAGTTGATGGCGTCCAGATCCAGATGGTTCGTCGGCTCGTCAAGTAGCAGGATATCCGGATTCCCGAACAGGGCCTTGGCCAACAGGACTTTTACCTTTTCGGAGCCGTTCAGATCCTTCATCATCTGACCGTGAAGCTCGGTTTCGATCCCGAGACCGTTTAACAGGGAGGCGGCGTTTGATTCCGCTTCCCAACCGTCAAGCTCCGCGAATTCCGCTTCCAGCTCACTGGCCCGGATGCCGTCCTCGTCGGAAAAATCCTCCTTGGCGTAGATCGCGTCCTTTTCCTTCATGATCTCGTAGAGTCTTTCGTTTCCGAGAATGACCGTATCCAAAACGATCTTATCGTCATATTTAAAATGATCCTGCTCCAGTACCGAGATCCGTTCCCCCGGCGTGACGGCGATCTCGCCGTTTGTCGTATCGAGCTCACCGGAGAGGATTTTTAAGAAGGTAGACTTGCCGGCTCCGTTGGCGCCGATAAGACCATAGCAGTTCCCCTGCGTAAATTTGATGTTCACATCTTCGAAGAGGGCCTTTTTGCCGACCCGGTAGGTGACATTATTTGCACTGATCATTTTGCTTCCTTTCACGTTCCGTTTTGTTTTGTCGTTTGGGAACCGTCACAGGTTATCTTTTGACAGTCCCTTACTGCACTAATACAGGATTTTAAATGATTCTCCTTTGTATTTCAAGTTAAAAGTGATATGATGATGTTGATCAGAACCACCGGAGGAATACGAAATTTGCGGGAACTGAAGGATATTTTGAAGCAGGCTGCCGACAGGAACGCCTCTGATATTCATATTTCCATGGGAGATCCTGTCATGTTAAGGACCGACGGAAGGCTCGGGAAGCTGGATGAAACGGTTCCCTCTGCGCAGGACTTCGGGCAGATACTCAAAACGTATCTGTCCGCTGAGCAGCTCCTTGCGCTGAAGCAGACCGGCGCGGTTTCTCTGGTGATCCCGTTGGGGCAGGAGGGGCGCTTCCGTCTCTTTTTTTACCGGAAAAACGGCGGCTATGCCATGGCCGGCAGGCACTTTCCGGCAGAAATCCCTTTTTTTGACGAGCTGCGGCTCCCGGAGAGGCTCAGAACGCTGCTTGGAAAACCTTCCGGCCTTATTCTTGCCGGGGGAGGCGCCGGCAGCGGGCGGAGTACGACGCTTGCGGCGATTATTAACGAACTGAATATGACGACCGAAAAATATATCGTGGTTCTGTCGGAACTGGCGGAATTCTGCCACCGGAGCATCCGCTCGTTAGTGGAGCAGAGGAGCATCGGCAGCGACGTCGCTTCGGCAGGCGCGGGGATCCGTGCGGCGGTTTCGGCGGATGCGGATATTATTGTTCTGGATGAAATACATGACGCGGAAACGCTGGGCGAAGCAATCTTTGCGGCACAGGCCGGGAAGCTTCTGATCGCCGGGATCAGGGCAGAGGATACGACGGCTGTTTATAAAAGGCTGCTGGAATTCTATGAGCCGGACAGGCGGGCGGAGATAAACGAAAAGCTTTCCGCTTATGTGCAGGGGATCCTGGCGCAGAAACTTCTGCCGTTAAAGAAGGGCGGACGCGCCGCTGCCTGTGAGCTTCTGATCTTTGACCAGGCGGTCAGGAATTTACTGAAGGAGGAGAAGTACGGGCAGGTCCTGTCGATCATGCAGAATGATAAGAAAAACGGCATGGTGACGTTTGACGACGCCATGGCCGAAATGGAATCGATGCGCCTCATTGCCGGGGAAGAATAGTAATTTGAGATTTGACGGGGGATGCATTTTGGAGTAGAATAAGGGTGAATAAAAAGCGCCCCTGTTATGCGAGCATCGGCGCGGAAAGGAGATTAGCATGCAAATAGGTGCTGTTGGCGCCAGCTATTATCAGCCTTATGTGTATAATACCAATTCTCTGAGCCGTTCCAGTATGAACCCGGTCCAGGGCATCGGTGACGATCTCCTCACTTCAAAGACTGATTTTTCTGCACTTACGGATGATCAAAAGCAGAATGTGAATCCTTTAAAGCGTGGAGAAACGGCTGATTTTTCCGGTATCTTCGATGAGCAGATGCAGATGAGCAGAATGAATGCCGCAAGGGTTATGCAGCCTGTGCAGCAGGATTTTGCCGCTGCAGCGCAGAAGGAGAATATCGAAGAGCCACGGACGGATGACAGCCAGTATTCTCAGTCCATCGGCTTCTATCAGCCTATTGATTTATTCGCATAAGCTCAGGCAGAAAAGGAACGAAGGCCGTAGCGATGCGGTTTTCGTTCTTTTCTGTTTGCGCGCCGGAAAAGGCAATTATAGTGAACGACAAAAAAGAGTTGTCGTTCACTATAATGCCTCCGGCGGATGCGCACGATTTTTGCAGGGAAATATGCCGCTTAAGCGGCCAAAAATCGGCGCAGCAAACGCCAAAGTAAAATGAACTTTGCCGTTTGCTATAATATGGAAAGAGTCATCCCTTTCCGGAAGGAAGTATGATTATGTTGGAAAGAAAGAAGCTTAAGAAACGTCTGACTCTTTTTCTTGTGTTCACATTTCTGGTCACGTATCTTTATGAATTTCTGATCCTATTTCCGCAGTGGCGGCAGGTCCGCTCTGTCGGCGCGCTGAAGCTGGCGCCGGTGATGTTTATTCCCGGTATTGTGGCCCTGCTTGTCAGACTCTTTACGGATGAGGGCTTTCAGAACGCCTGCTTCAATCCGCGCTTTAAGCGGGGAAAGCGAAAATATTATCTGATGGCCTGGTTCCTTCCGGCCGTTCTCTGCATAGCGGGCGCCCTGCTTTATTTTCTCTTTTTCAGAGGGAATTATTCGCCGGACATGGCCTTTTATGTCGGCGTTCTGGAAAAAAGGGGCGATACGGTCTCGGTTCCCGCGGTGAAGCAGCAGGTGATCAGCAGTGCGGCAGCAGGCCTTCTGTTAGCGCCGATCCTGAACATCTTTACGTGCTTTGGCGAGGAGTGGGGCTGGCGGGCCTATCTGCTTCCGAAGCTCAGAGATCTGCTTGGCCTGAAAAAGGCGGTTATCCTTTCCGGGATCATATGGGGACTGTGGCATATGCCCTTAACGATCATGGGGCACAATTACGGGCTTGATTATGCCGGATACCCGGTCACGGGAATTTTAGCCATGTGCCTTTTCTGCGAGGTGATCGGCATTTTCTTTGCCTTCCTTTATGTGAGGACGGGGAGCGTTTTTCCGGCGGTATTTGCGCACGGCGCCTTAAACGGCTTTGCTTCCGTGGGGATCTATTTTACGAAGGACGGCGGGAATCCCTTCATAGGGCCTTCCGTAACGGGTATTATCGGGGGACTGCCGTTTATCATCCTGGCTGTGTTCTGCTTCCGTGCTCTTCAGAAAAACAATCGTGAAGCGCCGGAGCTTGCCGAGAAAAAAAAGCCTAAACCCGTCAGGCAGAAGACAGAGCGGAGAGAACCGCAGAAAAAGGGGCCTGAAAAAGAATAACGCCGTTATATATTAAAAATGGTTTTTTATGCCGAAAGAGTGTGATACAATTATTGCCATGAGAAAAAATACAAAACACATATTACGGATCTTAGGGATTATCCTGGTCCTCCTTCCATTTATCAATTCCATTATGCACTATGATGTGGCCTCCGGAGAGAACGAGCTTTTAACGACGTTAGCGGCTCCGGAAACGAGCACGTATGTCAGGGAAAGCTCCGCCGCCAATCTGGATATTACCGGATTCGCGGGGACGCTTAATATGACGCCTGCGCCGGTGATCAAGCGGGCCTACCTGACCTTTGACGACGGACCGAGCATCAATACGGATCGTATTCTGAATGTTCTGGCTTTGTACGGGGTCAAGGCTACGTTTTTTGTGAATAATAAGGCAGGGGAAGCCAACGTTCTTAGGTATCAGCGTATCGTGAATGAAGGGCATACCATCGGTCTGCATTCCACCAATCATGTCTATAAGCAGATATATCGGGACGACGCGGCCTTTGTGAACGACTATCTGTCGAATCAGGCCTATGTGGCGGCGGTTACCGGCGTGACGCCGGTCATCTATCGCTTCCCGGGCGGCAGCAATAATTCGGTTTCTCCGAGGGATACGGCAAATTATATCAATATTCTGAATCAGAACGGTATTGCGTATTACGACTGGAACGTTTCGATAGGGGACGCGGTGAATCCGCCGCGCAGCAGAGAGCAGTTAATTGCTAATGTACTGAATAATCTGGCCGGGAAAAACGACGTAATGATCCTGATGCATGATCTGCCGGAGAAAACGACGACGGTGGACGCGCTGCCGGCCATTATCGAAGGATTGATCCAAAACGGTTATATGATCCTGCCGATCGACACCTCTGTTCCGTCGACGACACCGGTCTTCCATTTTAAATAAAAAGATGTAATTGTTCAGGGAGGTTTGAAGATGAGCTTTTTCAAGGATTTCAAAGAGGATCTGTCACAGGCAGTCAATGAGCTGATGCCCGACGAGTCGGGCCGCGCTGCCGAGCCGGCTGCCGCCGAACCTGCGACGGATCCCGCTGATGATATTGCAAGACTGCTGCAGGAGACTGATGCTCCGGCCATGGCCCCGGCCCCTGCGCCGGCGGAACCGGCACCGGCTCCCGTCCCCGAGAATACGATCGAGCAGGCACCGCAGCCGGAATCCAATCCCGTGAGTATTGATATCCTGCCGGATGATAATACGCAGGTTATCGGGATGGATCAGCCGGGAATGCAGGTAGAACCTGTATATGCACCGGCACCCGAACCGGTTCCGGTTCAACAGACAGCGCCTCCCATGGAAAGCGTACCGGTTCAGGCCGCACCGCCTGTATATGAGAGAACACCGGCCCCTGCGCCGGCACCGGCTCCCGTTCAATATGCGGAAACGGCTGTTCCGAGGAGACCTGTAGAGCCTGTTTTCCGGGAGAACAGTTATCGTGCGGCACCGATCAATACCACAGGCGTTCGTACCGGGAAGGAAACCGGCGTCATTATTAAGGAAATGTCCGTGACCGGCGATATTATTTCGGAAGGAAACCTGGAGATCCAGGGTTCTGTAAAGGGAAATATCAAGCTGGCCGGGAAGCTGAAGGTAGGCGGATCCATAGAGGGAAACTCCGATGTGGAGGAGGTTTTTGCCGACAGTGCGAAGATCACAGGAGATCTGCGGGCCACGGGAGCAGTGAAGATCGGTCAGGGTACGGTTGTTAAAGGAAATATTAACGCGACCAGCGGCGTGATCGCCGGCGCGATCAAGGGTGATATCGATATCGTCGGACCGGTGATCTTAGATTCCACTGCCATTATCATGGGAAATATCAAATCCAGAACGCTGCAGATCAATAACGGTGCAGTCATTGAGGGACTCTGCTCTCAGTGCTATGCAGAGGTAAATCCTTCGAGCTTCTTTGACAAGGAGTAAGCATGAAACGTGTATTACTGAAGCTGAGCGGGGAAGCGTTAGCGGGAGAAAAGAAGACCGGCTTTGACGATGCGGTCGTGCAGATGGTGGCAGAGCAGGTGAAGGAGATCGTCCGTACCGGCTGCGAGATCGGTATTGTCATCGGCGGCGGGAACTTCTGGCGGGGCCGGACGAGCGACAGCATCGACAGGACCAAGGCAGATCAGATCGGGATGTTGGCAACGGTCATGAACTGCATTTACGTTTCGGAAATCTTCCGGTCAGTCGGCCTGATGACCGCTATTCTGACGCCCTTTGAGATCGGTTCCTTTACGAAGCTCTTTTCGAAGGACCGGGCGAATAAATACTTTTCAAAGGGTATGGTGGTATTTTTCGCCGGCGGGACCGGTCATCCCTATTTTTCGACGGATACCGGCGTGATCCTGCGTGCTGTGGAAGTGGAGGCGGACGGCGTACTGCTTGCGAAGGCCGTGGACGGCGTTTATGATGCGGATCCGCGGATCAATCCGGACGCGAAGCGCTATGATGAGATCTCCATTGATGAGGTGATCGAGAAAAAACTGCAGGTCGTGGATCTGACGGCTTCGATCTTAGCCATGGAGAATAAGATCCCTATGTATGTTTTCAGCCTGAATGAGAAGGACAGCATTATTCATACGATAAACGGCAGCTTTAACGGGACCAAGGTGACTGTTTCTTAAGACAATAATGGGAGGCTACGGTATGAACGAGAAACTGAAGGAATATGAGGACAAAATGCAGAAAACGGTCGATCATCTGGCATCGGAATTCAAGACGATCCGGGCGGGAAGAGCGAACCCTCACGTGCTTGACAATATAAAGGTGGATTATTACGGAACGCCGACACCGATCGCGCAGGTTGGCAATCTTTCGATCCCCGAGGCCAGACTGATGCAGATCCAGCCCTGGGACAAGTCGATGCTCAAAGAGATCGAGAAGGCGATCCAGGCTTCTGACCTCGGCATTAATCCGACCAATGACGGGACCATGATCCGGCTGGTATTTCCGGAGCTGACAGAGGAGAGAAGAAAAGAGCTTGTAAAGGATATCAGGAAAAAGGGAGAGGCCGATAAGGTCGCTGTCCGGAATATCAGACGCGACGGGAATGACGCCTTCAAAAAGCTGACCAAATCCGACGTTTCCGAGGACGAGGTCGAGGAGCTGCAGGAGGAGCTGCAGAAGCTTACCGATAAATATATCAAAAAGATCGACGAGATGGTTGATGAAAAATCCAAAGATATTCTGACCGTATAAATCGGAGGCATTATACTCGTCGGCTCAGTGTTTTGAGGTTTTCCGTTTTTCGACGGGTATTTTGTAGGGATGCCGATAAGTGTTCAGAAGCCAAAGGGTTCTGAACAGATAGGAATGCCGGGGTTAAAGGGCTCATGAATCATTTTCCATGAGGATCAGAGTAGCTTTGACCCCGGTATCATTATGTGGGGAAAAAACTTATGAACGTACCGAATCATATAGCGATTATTCTCGACGGAAACGGACGCTGGGCCAAATCCAAAGGGATGCCCCGGAATTACGGGCATGCGCAGGGCGCCAAAAATGTGGAAGTGATCTGCGACGAGGCCTGGAATCTCGGTGTGAAATACCTGACGGTTTACGCTTTTTCCACGGAAAACTGGTCACGCCCCGCGGATGAGGTGAGCGCTTTGATGAACCTGCTTCGCAGCTATCTGAAAACCTGTCTGAAAACGGCGAAGAAAAACAACATGAGCGTTCGCGTGATCGGAGACCTCTCGAAGCTGGATCAGGATCTGCAGGATACGATCGCAAAGCTCACGGAGGCTACAAAGGATTATGACGGCCTGCATTTTACCGTGGCACTGAACTACGGGAGCCAGGATGAGATCTTAAGGGCGGTGAATCAGATTATTGCGGACCGGGAAGCAGGTATTCTGAAAAAAGAGCCGGTGACCAGGGAGCTTTTGGAAAGCTATCTGGACACAAAGGACCTGCCGATGCCGGATCTGCTGATCAGGACAAGCGGCGAACAGCGTCTTTCCAATTTCCTCCTGTGGCAGCTTGCTTACGCGGAGTTTTATTTTACACCGGTACACTGGCCGGCGTTTGACAGGGAAGAGCTTCGAAAGGCCATAGAGGCATACAGCGCAAGAAGCAGACGGTTCGGGGGCGTTTAGAAAATTGGCGCGGCGGAGGAATAAGATGATATGTTTGTGACAAGACTGATCAGCGGCATCGCCCTGGTGCTTATCGTGACGATCATGAATATAGCCGGCGGACCGGTCCTTGAAGCAGCGCTGCTTATCATAGCCCTGATCGGCCTTCGGGAATTCTATCAGGCGACAGGCGTGATAACGGGGGAGAAAAAAGCCGGAAGAAAACCCGGTGCTTTTGAACTGGCAGGGATGATCGGGACGATTCTTTACTACATTACCGCTCTGGCAGGGTATTATGCTTTTTCCACGCCGGTGTCCATGGACCTTCTGATGCCGGTAATCTTACTGACTTTCTTTGCCATGGTCAGCATTTATGTATTTGCCTTTCCACGTTTTGAGGGAAAGACAGTTATGCATGCCTTCTTCGGATTTATTTACGTTCCGGTCATGCTTCACTTTATTTTCATGACGCGGATGCTTGAACACGGAGAATACCTGGTCTGGCTGATCTATATTGTATCCTGGGTCTGTGATACCTGCGCCTATTGCGTCGGTATGCTGCTTGGCAGGCACAAACTGGCACCGGTCCTGAGCCCGAAAAAATCGGTGGAGGGAGCGGTAGGCGGTATTCTGGGATCGGCACTCGCCTCTTCGCTGTATGCTTTTATCCTTGAGAAGCAGGGGCTGATCACGGGAGAGCTGATCTGGCTTTTTGTTCTTGTCGGCATTTTCGGTTCTCTGATCTCTCAGATCGGAGATCTGACGGCCTCCGCGTTTAAGCGTAATTGTGATATTAAGGATTACGGCAGCCTGATCCCCGGGCACGGAGGGATCCTGGACCGCTTTGACAGCGTGATCCTTGCGGCGCCCATGATCTATTTTCTTCTGTTTATGTATGGGAGACTGACATCATGAAAAACATAGCTGTTCTGGGTTCCACCGGCTCGATCGGGACCCAGACGTTAGAGATCGTAAGGAATAACCCGGAGCTTCGGGTAACGGCTCTTTGCGCCGGCTCCAATATTGAACTGCTGGAACGGCAGGCAAGAGAGTTTCTGCCGGATCTGGTTGCGGTTTATGAACCGGATAAGGCCGAAACGCTTTCCCTGCGGCTTAGGGATACGGGGATTTCGGTCCTGAGCGGCATGGAGGGGCTAAAAGAGGCGGCAGCGCATCCGAAGGCTGAGATCGTGGTGACGGCGGTCGTCGGAATGATCGGGATCCGGCCGACGATAACCGCGATAGAAGCTGGAAAAGATATTGCGTTAGCCAATAAGGAAACGCTGGTGACGGCCGGGCATATCATCATGCCTTTAGCAAAAAAACACGGCGTCAGGATCCTGCCGGTGGATTCGGAGCACAGCGCGATCTTTCAGTCGTTAAACGGAGAGCCGGCGGAGAAGATCGCTTCGATCATCCTGACCGCATCCGGCGGGCCTTTCCGGGGGAAAACATTATCGGAGCTTCGCCATATGACCGTACAGGATGCCCTGAAGCATCCCAACTGGTCTATGGGCAGAAAGATCACGGTAGATTCGGCAACCATGGTGAACAAAGGCCTGGAGGTGATGGAAGCGGGCTGGCTTTTTCATGTGCCCACCGACCTGATCCAGGTCGTCGTGCATCCCCAGAGCATTCTCCACAGTGCCGTGGAATTTACGGACGGCGCCGTGATCGGGCAGATGGGACTGCCGGATATGAAGCTTCCGATCCAGTACGCGCTGTTTTATCCGGATCGAAAACCGCTTCCCGTGAAGCGGCTCCGGCTGACGGACATCAAATGCCTCACCTTTGAGGAACCGGATCCGAAGACCTTCCGTGGCTTTGCGCTGGCGCTTTCCGCGGCAAAGCAGGGAGGCAGCATGCCGACCGTGTTCAACGCCGCGAATGAGAAGGCGGTTGCATTGTTTCTGCAGGAAAAGATCGGATTTACACAGATCGCCGAGATCATCGGCTTCTGTATGGATAAGCTCCCTGCTCTGCGGGAGCCGTCGGTAGAGGATATTTTACAGACAGAACAGGAGACCATCCGCCTGATCGAGGAAAACTGGCGGTAAGGGGAAATAAAGCAGGGGAGAGAAATATGAGCATCATTATTTCATTACTGATATTCTGCCTGATAGTCGTTTCGCACGAATACGGGCATATGCTGGTCGCCAAGGCATGCGGCATCAATGTAAAGGAATTCTGGGTTGGCTTCGGGCCGACGCTTTTTTCGTATACGAGAAAGGGGACCAAATACTGTATTAAGATCATCCCGTTAGGAGGCGCCTGCGTTTTTGAAGACGATAATCCGGACGAGGATTACGTGCCGGGGGAAGGAGCCTTTTTAAACGCCAGCGTCGGTAAACGGATCATGACAGTTCTGGCGGGACCCTTCTTTAACTTTATTCTGGCATTTCTGCTTTCCATCATTGTTCTGGGGCTTTCCGGCTATACGACAACGGAGCTTGAGAGCGTGAACACGGGTTCACCGGCAGAGGCGGCGGGCCTTCGGGCAGGGGACCGGATCGTGAAGATGGATCGGGAACGGGTTCATCTTTATGAGGAGATCATTCTGAATACCCAGTTTTCACAGGGAGAGACCGTGGCCATTACCTATGAGCGCGACGGGGTTCAGAATGTGGTTAACATAACTCCGAAATACAATGAAGAGTACGGCCGCTATCTGTTTGGTATTGTAGGTGGTCTGCATGACGAGAACCAGACCGTTTTCTCAACCCTCCGCTACAGCGTATATTATGTAAACTTCTGGATCAAGAATGTATTCAAATCACTGAAGGCCATGGTGACCGGACGGGTGAAGCTTGACGAAATGAGCGGTATCGTCGGCGTCGCGGCCGCGGTGGGAGATGTGTATAATGAGACCAAGAGCTACGGCGCCCTGATCGTGCTCCTGAATATGCTGAATATTGCCGTGCTGCTTTCGGCGAACCTCGGTGTTGTCAATCTGCTCCCGATCCCGGGCCTGGATGGCGGCAAGTTTTTACTGTATATCGTGGAGATCATCCGGGGAAAACAGATCGATCCGAAGCTCGAAGGAAAGATCGCCGTGGCCGGCTTTGCGTTTATCATTTTATTGACAGCGGTAATCATGTATAACGATATTGCAAAACTGTTTCGTTAGGAATCACCTAAAAATCATGCACAACCGTTCAGGACGCATCCTGACGGAGAAACCGGGCGGCGCCGGCTCTGATTGCTTTTGATTTTCAAAAATAACAGGCCTGTGCCGCTCTTTTTTTGTATATTTTTAAAGCCTGTTTCACATTGACTTTCCCGTATTTTCGGGGTATATTTCATATACAGAATTTTCATGTCATGTTTTTTCTGAAGACCGGATAGCTCACATTTATTGATTCTTAATTTTTCAGCGAACGCATTAATAATTCATCAGGAGACAGGAGGCAGGTATTTTGATTAGAAGGAAGGCGGTGAAGGGTTTATCCCTTTTCCTTATATTACTGTGGGGTTTTCTGACCCCTTTTGACACAGCCTTTGCGGCAGAAGAGTTAGGCTATATTCTTTACAATGAGGTAACGGCCTATGAGGTTACCGTGAACCTTAGGGAGGGAAGCTGCTATATGGAGTACGGGTGTACGCTGACAAACCAGGGGACCCGTGCGGAGCTCTGCGATGGCTACCGAAACGGCACGTCATCCTCTCCCCACGATATGCCCTATTATATCAAGGGGAATGCGCACCTGGTGCTGACGGATCTGACGATCAATAAGAATTATGATCTGATCAACTCCAATAACACGATCAAGGCCAGGCAGCCCATAGACCCTACCCATCAGTGGGCGGTCTGGATGAAATGCGATCCCGGAGAGGCCACCGTCATATGTCCGGTATGCGGTTATATTAAAACGCTGAAGGGAACCGCTTCCATGTATTTTCGCTCCTATGGGACGAACCGTGCGACCTTTACCGTACAGCCGACGGAACAGGCGGTAGCGGCAGGCGGCAATACGGATTTTCAGATCGATGGCTATAATATTTCCTCGATCCAGTGGCAGATGTCAACCGGCAGCGGATACAATGATCTGGTTGACGGGCTTCTTCCGGACGGCACGACGATCTCCGGCTCAACGCAGAAGAAACTGTCTGTTCTGCGTGCCGGATATCAGATGCATAATGCGCAGTTTCGCTGTATCCTGACAGGGCCGGATCAGGAACAGGTATCCTCCGATCAGGTGATGCTGCAGATCCAGGATGTCGCGCCGCCGGAGGTGGATGTGGCCATTACCCCGAGGCAGCAGACCGCGGAAAGGGTTACGATCACCCTGCAGGCCTCAGACAGCGGGATCGGTCTGGCCGAGAAGCCGTTTTCCTTTGACGGCGGCAGGACCTTCGATACGAACAACTCCTTTACGGTGGAAGAAAACTGCATCGTGCATATCATCGTAAGGGATCGTGCGGATAACAAATATGATGACCAGATCCTGATCCAGAATATCGTCAAACCAACCCCAACGGTTGCACCGACACCAAAACCGACGGCGGCACCGACCGCGACGCCAACGCCAAAACCGACGGCAGTGCCGACCGCGACGCCAACGCCAAAACCGACGGCAGTGCCGACCGCGGCACCGACGCCAAAACCAACGGCAACGCCGACCATAGCGCCGACACCGACGCCGACCGCGGCACCAACGCCGAAACCGACTGCAGCACCGACCGCGTCACCAACGCCGAAACCGACGGCAGTACCGACTGCGGCACCAACGCCAAAACCAACGGCCGCGCCAACAGCGACACCAACGCAAAAACCGACAACGACGCCAACGATGACGCCGACAGCGGTGCCGACAAGTGCACCGCAGCCGACAGATGCGCCAACGAGTGTACCGCCTGGTTCCGGCACCGGTACGGGCGGCAGCGGAGGGGGCAGCAGCGGAGGTGGCGGCAGCGGAAACGGAAACAGTGGAGGCGGCATTTTGCCTTCAACAGGCGGTATGACAGGATTGCCTGCAGGCTCCCCGACTTCCGTTCCGTCCGGCGGGACAGGCTCCTCGCCTAAAGGAACAGGCGGAAACGGCAAATCCGACAGGGAGTCGCAGACAGAGGACGATTATTATGATTATACCCAGGAAGAGCTTAATCTGCTCCACAGCCGCGCAGACGGAGAGACGCTGCAATCGGAGGAGATACCGGAGGAGGAAGCAGTGCCGGAAGAAAATATCGAACTGATCGTGGAAGAGGTAGAACCCTCGGAAATGCTTTCGGAGCAGCAGGTGACGGCAGTGCCGGGTGACGTTACGCAAAAAGAGGGGATGCCCGTCTGGCTGATCACAGTATTGTCTGTGCTTGGATTACTGCTGCTTTGCATCCTGCTGTTTGTTCTGGTGTTTGGTATATTCCTGCTCTATGAAAAAGAAGCTGCGGAAGAGGATTCCCTGGGTGAACGGAAAAAGAAATTCGGCCTTGCCGGGATCGCCTTTGTCTATTATAAGGATGGGAGCTGGCGCTTCCGGTTTAAGGAGGATCTGATGGATCTGTCGCCTTTGACAATCCGTTACGGACCGGTCTTTGCGGCTGTTTTCGAGGGATGGGATATTGAGATCGGTATACGTCCGGAAGATGAGGATGAGCCCGTCCGTTATGAAAAATCGGTGGTATGTCAGAACGCGGTGATCAAATGAAAAGAAGAAAAACATCATATTTTATTATAAGCGCAGTATGCTTTTTCCTGAGTCTCTTTTTCCCGATCCGGGCCGGTGCAGAGAGCACCGGCCCGGCGGAAACGCCCGGGGCTTTTCAGGGGATTGTCTTAAAACGGGACGAAGGAGCGGGTGTTTTGTTAAAGAGAGATCATGTTCTGGCTGTAAATACCGCTGTTACCTTTCTATCCGGAAGTGAAACGACGGAAGACTATGAGTACTGTGTCAGTGCGGATGCCGGAAAAACCTTTTCCGCTTTTGAACCTCTTGCGGACGGGAGCTTTCGTCTCGAGGCCAGGGATAATAACCCGGCCGCAGGACTGTGGCTGGTTCGTTTCCGGCGTATCAACTGTGAAAAGGAGCCGGACCCGGATTTCTACGGTGTCTGCTTCGACCTGACCCCGCCGGATATCGTTGTTTCAGAGAACCGGACCGAGGACGGAAGGATACGCTTTGATATGACTGTCTCGGATGATCGAAGCGGTATGAAGTATCTGGAAATACGGGATGGGGAAGAGGTGATTGTAAAGAGCAATTTCCTTCAGAGGAACAAAAGGGAGAGTGGCGGGACATTTTGCGCAGATACGGCTCTCCTCAGACAGCAGATGGTTTTTGAAGCGGATCCGACCCGTCTGCATGGTGAAACGCTTTCGGTGCTCCTCATGGACCGGGCCGGCAATACGACGCTGCACGAACAGAGTCTTCCCGACACGCCTCTGTCTGCAGAAGAGAAGCACCTGTCTGCTCTTCTGAAAAAATTAAAAATAGGTCTTGCTTTTATAGGGAAAGTATTATAAACTATCTGAGTACGGCTCGTTGGTCAAGCGGTTAAGACGCCGCCCTCTCACGGCGGAAACAGCGGTTCGATTCCGCTACGAGCTGCGCTATGAAATGCCCATAAACATTGAGTTTGTGGGTTTTTTTATGCCATGAAAATGTGGTCCAGACGTGGTCCAGCCAAAAGCCATCTGTATTGATTGGACTATCTCAAATTCCTCACTGGAGATTATACCACAGTCCATCATTTCCTCGAAAGAAGAAAGCTCTGAATATGTCATATTTCACTACTGCGAATTAATGTGTTTGTTCACTTTAAACAATGATTC
>JAILQQ010000048.1 GCA_024698885.1 Lachnospiraceae bacterium
ACAGGGATCGATTATACGGGAGGAGGGGCCAGATATGCTTCCTCCCTTCAGCGTTTTTACAATAACTATGAGAAAAACAGGACGAAGGTGGAGACGTTCTTTCAGGAAAAGGATTACGAAAACCTGATGATCACCGTCCACGCCTTAAAAAGCAACGCAAAAATGATCGGCGCCACGGAATTAAGCAGCGGCTTTGAATCCCTGGAAACGGCCGCCAGAGAAAATGATGGGGATTTTATCGAACAGATGACGCCCATCACAATGAATGCTTACAAAGAACTCATTGAAAAGCTGGCGCCCATCTCACAGCTCGGGGAGATACGGGCGGTGGATGAGATTTCGGCAGAGGAAGCCAGAGAAACGGCGGATAAGCTCCTGGAAGCACTCGATGATTTTGACGATGAGCTGTCAAAAAAACTTGTCGCAAAGCTGTCAGGCTATCCCTTCCGGATCACCTGGAGCGAAAAACTGAAGGAAGCTTCCGATCTCATAAACGATTTCATGTATGAGGAAGCAGCGGATATCATCCGGGAGCTCTACGGCGTAATCGAATAGGTGAACAGCTGTGCGAAAGATCCGAATTATTCTTTCCGTTATTCTTATCATCATATTTGGCTATCTGATCATCGGAGAGCTTATTTTGCCTGAAAATGTGCCGTCAAACGGATATATCTGCGAGGTTCTGCCGGGGGATCAGTGGGTGGAGATCAGGCCGGACGGATCCCGCGTACCCTTTTTGGTACCGGGCCGGACCACCGGGGATATCGTGCTGGAAACCACCCTTCCGACGGAATTCGACCGGGATTACAGCGCACTGTGTTTTCGCGGCATGGATATGGAGATCTATGTCAACGATGTTCTGCGGGCGGAGCTTCGCACAGAGGATTACGCCCTTTTCGGAGATCAGTCCGGAGAGTGCTATGTGACAGCCTCCGTTTATCCGGAGGATGCCGGCGGGAAGCTGCGGGTTTCCTATGAATATAATTCCGGTATGGTTTATGAGGTCTATATCGGTACACGAATCGGCATTTTCCGCTATTTATTCAGGCAGTACGGCAAGGAGCTTTTTGTGGGGTTAGCTTTACTGCTGCTTGGTACGATCTGTCTGATCGCTTCTGTTTCCTATAAATATATCCATAAAAAATACCTGGAGATGGAGCATCTTTCCCTCGGCGTCATCCTGGGCGCCTGCTGGGTACTCTCCAATTCCATCTTCCGGCAGTTCTATACCAGAAATATCTCTGTGATGTCAAATGCACCCTTTTTGATGGTCATGGTCATGCCGCTGCCGTTTCTGGTCTTTATCAACTCTCTTCAGAACAATCGCTACCAGAAGGCGATTCTTGCGGCAAGTCTTCTGGAAGTCCTGGATTTTGCCGTATTCTTTACGCTCTTTGTTCTTGGCAGGGTTTCCCTGATCAACAGCTTTATATTCGCAGCTTCCTGCATCCTGATCAGTATTGTGGTCATGTTTGTGACACTGATCCTCGATATCAGACGTCATCTGATCGGTTCTTACATCTTTGTGGCCGTAGGTTTTGCCGTACTGGCTGTCTGCGGCATCGTCCAGATCTTTGTCTTTCAGTTTGCCCATAACGGGGTGTTTTCCGGCCTGTTTTTAGCAGTGGGGCTGTTTGGTTTTATGATCTGCTCTATTATCCATACCATCAAACAGCTGATCGGAATCCGTCTTGAAGCCAATGAGCTGATCCATATCAGCAAAGCGAAGGACGATTTTCTCGCAAATATGTCCCATGAGATCCGGACGCCCTTAAACGGCATCCTCGGAATGGACGAAATGATCATCCGTGATACAAAAGAAAGCAGTGTTAAAAAATACGCTCTCGAAATAAAAAGCGCCGGCAACACCCTGCTTTCCATCATTAATGATATATTGGACTTAAGCAAAATCGAATCGGGCAATTTCGAGATCACTCCCGTGGAATATGATCTGGCTTCGGTCCTCAACGACGTGCTGAATCTGACCCGTCCCAGAGCCGTCAGAAAGGATCTTGCGTATCATTTTACCGTATCGGAGAATATCCCCTCCGTCCTTTTCGGAGATGAGATCAGGATCCGCCAGATCATGCTGAATATCATCAATAATGCGGTTAAATATACGGAAGAGGGGCAGGTTGATATCGATATCTCTTTTACCCCAAAGATGATGGGAAATTATATTGACCTGAACCTGAAGGTTTCGGATACCGGCATCGGTATCCGGGAAGAAGATAAGGATAAACTCTTTCAAAGCTTTCAGCGTCTTGACGAGAAGAAAAACCGAAGTATCGAAGGAACGGGGCTGGGGCTCCATATCACCTACCGGCTGCTTGAGATGATGGAGGGAACTATCGAAGTCGAAAGTGAATACGGGAAAGGCAGCACCTTTACCGTAACGGTTCCGCAAAAAGTCGTAAAATCCGCGCCGATCGGAGATTTTAACATAGCTGTGCAGAATTATCTGAATAAAATGGAACTTGACGAGGTCCGTTTATATGCGCCACAAGCCCGTCTGCTGATCGTCGATGATAATGAGATCAATCTGGACGTCATGGAGGGCCTTCTCAGAGATACCAAGATCCTGACGGATCTTGCGGATTCCGGCCGGAAATGTATTGAAAAAGCGGAAAGCAATCATTATGACTGTATCCTGCTTGATCAGATGATGCCGGGCATGAGCGGTGAATCAACCCTGAATGAGATGAAAAGAAGAGATATCCTGAAGGGGACGCCTGTCATCGCCCTTACCGCGGATGCCATTATCGGAGCCAGGGAAAACTATATCGCAAAAGGCTTTACCTATTATCTGAGCAAGCCGGTCAAGTACGAGATGTTGGAAAAGGTACTGAAGGAATATATCCCGCCGGAAAAGCAGCTGACACCTCCCGACAACAGCGCGCTTCCGTTACTGTTGATCTGGGGAAATGATTCTGAGCTGCTCAGACAGGAAAAAGACAGGCTGGAGGGCATCTACCGATGTGTCTGCGCCGTGGGCGGCAAAGCCAGGGACAAATACCTTCAAAAGCATAAGCCTGACCTGATCATGCATATCGGAGAGGAATAGAAACCTGCCTTTCATTTATACTTCGGAAAGATACCCGGAAGGAGTGCCATGGAAAAGGAAAAGACGCGGACAGAACAGCTGGAAAAGGAAAACAAGATACTGAAACGCGAATGCTCAAGACTGAAGCAGGATATATCCATGCTTTCGAATCTAAACGATTATGCTTCCAGGCTCCGCAAATTCAACGAAGAACGGGTGGTCGCGGCCAACAGAGCCAAAAGCAATTTTCTGGCTAACATGTCCCACGAAATCCGGACGCCCATGAACGCCATCCTCGGCATGGATGAGATGATCATCCGGGAAGCAAAGGATCCGAGGATCAGCAAATATGCGCTGGATATCAAAAGCGCCAGTAAAACGCTCTTATCCATCATCAATGACATACTGGACCTAAGCAAGATCGAATCCGGAAAAATGGAGATCATTCCCGTGGAGTATGAATGCTTTTCCGTTTTTAACGATATTGCGAACATGACCATGAAAAGGGCAGAGGAAAAAGGGCTTTCCTACGAGCTTTCGGTGGATCCGGATATTCCGTCCATCCTGTACGGAGATGAGATCCGGATCCGTCAGATCATGCTGAATATCATCAACAATGCCATCAAATATACCAATGAAGGCAGCGTAAAGATCCGGGTCTCCTTTGATCATCAAAAGGAACGCTTCCATATCGAGGTAAGCGATACCGGCATCGGCATCCGCCCGGAGGATATGAAAAAGCTGTATGAATCCTTCCAGAGGCTGGAGGAAACCAAAAACAGAAATATCGAGGGTACCGGACTCGGGCTTCATATCACCAGACAGCTTGTGGAGATGATGGACGGCTCTATTGACGTGGAAAGCGAATACGGCAGGGGTACCACCTTCATTACGGAGATCACGCAGAAAGTGGTAGACCATACACCCATCGGAAATTTTTCCGACAGTCTGGAAAGAGCCCGCTCTCAGGCGGCGGAATACGCACCGGCCCTGATCGCCCCCGGTGTAAGGCTTTTAATCGTGGATGACAACGAAATGAATCTGGAGGTCATCTCGGGACTTTTGACAGATACCCGGATGGATGTGACCTGTGTTTCCTCCGGCAGGGAATGTATCAGCTGCTTAAAGGAAAAACAGTTTCATGTGATCATGCTTGATCAGATGATGCCGGGAATGTCGGGAACAGAAACCTTAAACCTGATCCGAAGAGAGCATCTGGCCGACGGCGTGCCGGTCATAGCGCTGACCGCGGATGCCATCGTAGGAGCAAGAGACTCTTATCTGAAGGAAGGCTTTACGGATTATCTGTCCAAACCTGTGATGTATGATGATCTGGAAAAGCTGCTGTTTAAGTATATCGACCGCCGGCTGATCCTGACAAAGGAACAGATCGATAAAGAGAAGAATGCCGGCAGGAAAGCGGTTCTCGTTGTCAACAGCTCCTCCGATAAATTAAACGAGATCAAAAGCATGCTCGGAGATCAATACCGGGGTGTATTTGTGAAGGATGAGGAGCAGGCCGCCAAATATCTGGCAAAGCATAATGTGGCATTTATTATCAGAGACGGAGGGAATGAGGGATGAGGTCTATTCAGGCTTTTACCAATGAAGTGGACGATATCGGGCTGGCCGTAGCAGAGCTGAAGGCCGGGGTAGATACCTCTCAGTTTTTGAAGAATACCTGCGGGATTGTTTTCTGCGGCTTTGAACCTGACATGGATCTACTGGTAAAAGCACTCAGAGAGGCTTTTTCCTTTCCTTTTTTCGGCTGTACGGGAATCGGGGTTCTCTCTACCGGCGGTTATTCCCAAAGCAGTATCTCGCTGTTAATACTGACCGCGGATGACGTGGAATTCTCCATCGGGCTGACAGAGGAGATCCGTACCCCCGCGGATATCCATTATTTCGCGGATACCTATCACGCCTGCAGACAGCGGCTTTCGGCGAAAGATAAACTGATCTTTACCTATGTCCCCTGGCTTTCCGATATTACCTTTGACGAGATCGTCAGCCTTTTGGATGAGGAGTCCCATCAGGTTCCTGTTTACGGAGGCATCGCTTCCGACGGGTGGACCTTTGATTCCACCTTTGTTTTCACGGATCAGGAGGCCTCCCGTTCCAAAGGCGTGATGATGGTGCTCAGCGGAAACCTGCAGCCGATCTTCACAATCGAGCATTCCACGACCCTTACGACGAATCTGCATAAGGTGGTCACGAAGGCCGAGGGCACCGTGGTATACGAGCTTGACGGAAAACCGGTAACGGAATTCATCCGGGAAATGGGACTGATCACGGATAAGACCATGGTGATCCTGGATTTTCTCGGAACGCCCTTCTTAGCGACCCAGAAAACAAAAGACGGGGATGAAATTGATACCCTTCGCTGCCTCGGCGTGATCGACCACGAGAAGCAGGCCTGCGGTTATATCGGAAAGATCGAGGAAGGCTCCGAGCTCAATATGGTGCTCATCTCCAAGGAGGATATCGAAAACTCGGTGAAAGCCGCCTTTGATGAGATCCTTAAGCAGATCAACTCGTCAGAGGATTACCGCTACAGCAGTATCTTCTGTTCCTCCTGCGCGGCCAGATACTGCCTTCTAGTGGCAGACAAAAACGCGGAGGGACGTGCCTACGAAGGCCGTCTTCCCGAGGGAGTCAACGTTCAGGGCGTATATATATACGGAGAATTCTGCCCGGCCCACGGAAAGCACCATGGCGGCCTGTATAATGTGCTTTCCAACGAAACCTTCACGATTCTGGCCATTTAGGTTCTTCCCTCCGGGATCAAAGGCTCAGTCCAGCGTTTCTCTTATTCTGTCCGCCAACGCCAGAAGCTGCTTTGATTTGATGATCGCCAGTCAATGGCCAGTCCGACCCCCAAAAGTATACTGTTTAAAACAAATAACAGATTTCCGTTCATTTAAAAGACCCAGCTATACAGCAGATCAGAAAGACCGCCACGTCCACGGCTACGATCGTCGAACCGACAGGCGTTCCGGCCAGAATGGATATAACGATACCGCTGAAAGCGGATATGACCGACAATACCGCCGAGCATACCGTAACAGCCTTAAAGTTCTTAAAAATCCTCATGGCCGACAATGCCGGAAAGATCACTAACGCCGAAATAAGAAGCGATCCCACCAGATTCATGGCAAGCACGATGATAACCGCGATAATGACCGCGATCATCAGGTTATACCGGTCGGTCTGCGTGCCGGACGCTCTGGAAAATTCCTCGTCAAAGGTTACCGCGAATATCTTATTGTAAAAAAAGACAAATAGCAGGACGACCAGGGCAGACAGAATGATGCAGGCCCAGACCTCCCCTTTTGTCAGCGTCAGGATCGAGGTCGAGCCAAACAGCGTCGAGCATACATCGCCGGAAAGATTGGAGGATACGGAGAAAAGGTTCATGAGCAGGTAGCCGAAGGCTAACGCCCCTACGGATATCATCGCGATCGCGGCATCTCCCTTGATCCTTGTATTCTGGCCCGTCCGGAGAAGCAGTATGGCACTGATGACCGTAATGGGGAGAACAATCACCATTTCGTTTGAAAACTGAAGCACCGCCGCGATGGAGATAGCCCCGAACGCCACATGCGACAGTCCGTCGCCGATAAAGGAAAATCTCTTCAGCACGAGCGTTACGCCAAGAAGGGATGAGCAAAGAGCGATCAGGACGCCGACGATCAGTGCGTACCGGACGAAAGGATATTGAAAATATTCAAACAGCTTATCCACCTCTTTTTTCACCTCTTTTCTGCCGGGTCGGAAACGCCATTTTTGCATATCTGTTCAGAATTCTTTGGCTCTTTCTCGGAAACGCGGGCTGTCCGGAACATATACTTTCCGACTTCACTGCCCATATATTCCTCTCTGGTCCCGAAAAACACAGTATCACCGATATGCAGGATATGACTGGCATAGCGGAGTGCCGCCGCTATGTCATGGGATACCATGATGATCGTGATTCCTTCCCGGTTAAGCCCTGCGATCAGCTCATACATCTGCGCCGTTACCACGGGATCAAGACCGGCCACCGGCTCATCAAGCAGCAGTACCTTTCCCGTCGCGCATAACGCCCTGGCTAAAAGCACCCGCTGCTGCTGTCCGCCCGAAAGCTCCCTGTAACAGCGGTTCCTAAGCTCCGTTATTCCCATACGGGTTATATTTTCTTCAGCAAGCTTCTTTTCTTCTTTCGTATAAAACGGACGAAGCCCGCAGCGCCCCTGACAGCCGGAAAGAACGATTTCCCATACGGACGCGGGAAAGTCCTTCTGTACAAGGGTCTGCTGCGGCAGATAGCCGATCTCATTATTTTTAAGCCCGTCACCGATCAGGATCTGTCCGCTTACAGGCTCCTTCAGATGCAGCAGCGTTCTCATGAGAGTGGTTTTGCCGGATCCGTTTTCTCCGACAATACAAAGATAATTGCCCTGCTCCACCTTGAAATTCAGATGATCGGCGATTACCAGGGAATCATATCCGAGCGACAGATCCTTCACCGTGATGAAAGCCATAAAAAATCTCCTTTTTCAGTCCGGGTCCTTCCCCTCCGTCTGCATGCACTTCTCACATAGTCCGTAGAAAACCGTCCGCTTCGGGTCCAGCTTGAAATGATGCTCATCATAAAGATGATCCTTGACATCCGACAGATCATCGCAGTGAAGATGGATCAGACATCCGCATTTTTCACATTTGCAGTGAAAGCATATGTCTCCGTCCTGATGACTGTCCTCATCGACATATTCAAAGCAGGCCGGGCTGTTCATATCAATGATATACTTATTGAGGATCCCTTCATCCACAAGCTTTTCGAGCTGCCTGTAAACCGTAGACTGCCCGATATTCGCCCCCTGCTCCTTAAAATAGGCGCAGACGTCGCTCGCCGTAATATGACTTCCCGCGACAGATCTCAGATACGCTAACAGGATCTCCCGTTGTTTGGTCTTATAGTTTGATCTGGAATTCATCTCAGGCCCCCTGTTTAATATGAGAACTGTTCCCAATTATAACAACGCAGACAGACAATGTCAAGTTCCTGCGGGGGATTATGCCGCTTTCAGCGGCCAAAATCCGGCGCAGCAAACGACATCAGGCATCCGCCACTATCGTTTGCTATATAATTTAACGCTGTGGTACAATATACGAAGACCGGAACGCCAAAGAACTGTGTCAGTGGGGAAACATCGATGAATATAACTCTTACGGAAAACGAATACAAACAGGCGTTAGCGCTTAAGCGGGATCTGCACATGCATCCCGAGCTTTCCAATATGGAATACAGAACGACAGAGAAGCTAAAGAAGCTTCTGTCACCTCTTCCGGGGATCCGGCTTCTGCCCATTAATACAGAAACCGGGCTGATAGCCCGGTTTGAAGGAAAAAACGGCAAGCGCGAGATAATGCTGCGCGCGGACATAGACGCGCTGCCCCAGACAGAAGAATACGATTCCCCGTGGAAATCAGTCAATAAAGGTGTAATGCATGCCTGCGGGCATGATCTTCATACAGCCGCTCTTTTTGGTGCGGCTCTCATACTGTCCCGTATTTATGAAGCGGGAGACCTGCATAATACCGTTGATCTGGTCTTTCAGCCTGCGGAAGAAGGAACAACCGGCGCAAAAAAACTGATAGACGCCGGCCTTTTTGATCTTATTCATCCTTCCCTCTGCTTTGGTCTGCATAACTGGCCTTCGGTTCCGGTGGGTCAGATCATCTGCCATGAGGGTGCGCTCATGTCTGCAAAGAGAAACTTCGAGATACACATCCTGGGGTCGGGGGGACATGGTTCCATGCCCCATTTAAATATTGATCCCATTGTTTGCGCGGCTTCTGTCATAGAGTCCCTTCAGACAGTCATAAGCAGGAATACAAGTCCTCTGGAACAGGCTGTTCTTTCGATCAACCAGATAGAGGGCGGATCCCCTGCTAATCTGGTGGTGGACAAAGTCAGCATGCGCGCCACGATCCGTTCTCTTTCGGATGCTGCGCTCGAAAGGCTGATCAAAAGAACAGAAACTATCATCCATAAAACAGCAGAAGCCTACCTCTGCCGTTCTGAAATACTCTGGCAGGAAAAGATACCCATGGTGTATAACACAGAGGAAATGACCGGGATCGCCCGTGACATCGCGTCAAAAACGGGCTGCTCCATCCATGATACCGTTCCGTCACTGGCCAGTGAGGATTTTGCTCTTTACCGGGAATACGTACCGTCTTTCTTCTTCTGGATCGGAAGCACTCCTGATGGAGAAAAGGCAGAGGAGCTTCACCGGCCGCTGTTTCATGCCGATGACCGTGCCGTCAGACACGGCGCGGCGCTTTACGCCACCGCAGCCCTGTATGAAAATGATTAAAATCTGCTTATTTCAAAAAGCTTGCCAGCTTTTCGCCCCAAAGACTTTAAGGAGCGCTAAAGCTTCAGCGGATGAGTATAATGTAAACGTCAAATCCTACGCCTGCTCTATCTTACATTTATGATGCTTAAACTCTGTATCAGTTTTCTTTGCATCCTTATCCCAGGTTGCCTTAAGAGTTTCCTGGGAAAGATCAAACATCCAAAACGTCGAAGCCCATTCTTCTGTTTTTGTGGATGTCCTGAACACATCAAGAATCTCCCGGTTGGGGATGAAGACTTCTCCGGTTCGGTCGTCAAACCCGAGATACCCCAGATGAACCAATAAAGACAAAACGTCATCACGACAGGTAAAATCAGTCATGTCATTCTGGTAAGAAAGTGTATCGATGTGTACTCTTCCTCCATCCATCAGAAGAGCAACTGATTCTTTTAATCCGTCAAAATCCCTTCTGATATATTCCGCAAGAGCCTCGTAGGTTTCCGTATTATTCCAATAATTCCTGATCTGACCTGTGCTGACGGACTCAACAACAGATAAGGGACTGTATATCGAATATCGGTTAGCTTGCGGTGATTTCCCGGTTTTATCTATCATCTCGTGATTCGGATCCGGAGGAATTGTTTCGCTGACCTCATATCCATCATACCAATCCTTCATTTTGCCGTAATCACGTCCGTATTCACTGCACAGCGAACTCACTTCATCCGCGGTGAATCCACAGTATTTCGCAAAACGCATAGGAGACATCATTGAATACTCCGTAAACATGTTTAAAGCTGAATGCTGACCGTATTTTTTGATCGGAAGGATCCCCGTCATATATGCAAGCGCAATGCGTTTATTATCTTTAAACAAATCTCTAAGGAAATCCAGGTAAATCTTTTGCCCATTCTTATCAACTATGTTTATCCTGAATAAAGCATCCCATTCATCTATTACAATTACAAACTGTTTTTTACTGAATTCATAAACATCCTCGATTGTCTGTATAAGATCCGCATCGTTATAATAATCAGCATCGGGGTATACTTTCCTGATATCCCGGATGATCATTTTTTGCATATCAAGGAGCGCTTTTTCCACGCTTTCCCCCCTTTTGAAGAACCTTGTCATAACAATACGCACTACATCAAATTGACCAAGGAAAGCATCCCAGTTCAGTTCTTTATAGCCGTTCACCGCCTTGACGGTAGTTATAAGTCTGTTTTCAAAAAGTGAACGGCTGTCAGCTTCCCTGTCGTAGTAGGAACAGATCATATCTGCCGCCATTGTCTTTCCGAATCTCCGGGGGCGGGAAATGCTTACAAATCTCTGATTAGTATTTACAATCTGGTTAAGATCATTGATCATCGGAGTTTTATCAACATAAATCTCCGAATTGATCGCTATCTGATATTCCTGATTTCCCGGATTTAAGAATGTTCCCATCTGTTATTCTCCGTTAAACATATCTTCTCAGAATCCTTTGCTGTCATCATAGTGATCACCTTCTTCGTCTTTAGTATGTATCCCGATAAATACTGTGTCAAGTACCAGATTTTACTCCTGAATTTTGCTTTTCCTATCGTATCATTCATCTTCAAATAATCTTCTTAAGTCTCTTGATATAGTATATACTTTAATATATACTTATTATGAAACGAGGTGACCCCATGGATACAGCAAAAGTCTTTACAAACGGCGGCAGTCAGGCTGTACGTCTTCCGAAGAATTACAGATTTGACACTTCGGAGGTATATGTCAATCAAATAGGAAATGTCGTTCTGCTCATCCCCACGAATGATCGGTGGCAGAGCCTTCTTACCAGTTTGTCCTTATTTACGGAGGATTTTCTCTCTGAACCTATTAAAGCATTGGCTCCCGGAGAAGAAGTTACTCTGGACGACGAAGCACAGAACAGCCATACTCAAAATAAGGCATGATGCGATGATCCATTATATGTTAGATACCAATATTGTGGCTTATGCCAAAAACAGAAGGCCTGCCTGCGTCCTGGAAAGACTGCTTGCCCATGATCCTTCCGAAATCGGTATCTCCGCGATTACCATGGCAGAACTGGAATTCGGTGTGTTCAACAGCTCCAATCCCGAGAAAAACCGCATGGCACTTATCATGTTCTTGTCCGGCATAACCATACTCCCTTTCGATAAAGCAGCATCATTAGAGTATGGAAGCATCCGGCATCTGCTGAAAACGAGCGGTGCGATCATTGGCGGAAACGATATGCTGATCGCTGCTCACGCAAGATCACTGGAAATCACCCTTGTCACGCATAACATAGGAGAATTCTCCCGAATTCCTGATTTAAAACTGGAGGATTGGGCGGAATAGTCATGTATAGATCCCTTTCTGCACAGGTCAAAGTATAGGACAAAAGTTTACAAATATTTCAGCTAAAGAGGGCTGATTGATTGATTCGGTTTGTCAATCTTCTCATCGTATAGTAAAATAGAAAGAGAATCTGTTTCCATATTCTCTACAAGGCAATGCATTGATTCAGGAGGTGAATCGCATGAATACCGTTATAGAGACTCAAACCGGCATATTCGAATATACAACTCCTCAAACGATAAGTACCGAAAAATGGATAAACGAACATCTGGATTGCAATGCCATTATAGACAATCAAGGAAGCACCATTGTTGTCTATGCCTTTACGCAGGATCCCAAGTATAACCATGCGTTAGGAGAATACTTCAAGCAAAAAAATTTTAAAAACCAGCATATTTTAAGAGGAATATCATCAGATGGACTTAATAGCCTCATTTAACTCGCAGAAGGTGGGACGTTTTCACTTTTTTCTGCTCCATGGGCTCAAAAAGAATGATGACCTTCTCTTTCTTTTTGATACTGGTGCAGCTTGTCCCGTGATCGGAGTAAACAACTTCTTTGACAAGGATGAGGACAATCAAATACAGAAAGCTTTCAGGCATTTTCTCCTCAGCGAAGTTTCATCGCAGGGAATTATTTCAAGACCTATGAAAACTGCCAACAGCCAGGAGGTCATGACCTATCCTTGCTTATGCCACAATGTTACCATCGAAAATTCATCAAAGGTTGAATTCTATTTTGACATTTCTTTTGCAGAAATAAGCATACCTCTCCTTGGAAGTTCTTTCATAGATGACTGCTCATATAGCCACATAATCGATGGCAATCTCAACATAACAGGCATGAAAAATAACGCCGGTGCAAAATACTATGAAGGAACAAAAGTATTGGATTTCGACACGGTCGTGGAAAAGTTTGAAAGCCTTAATTAGTGTAACATCAAAGCACACTCTTTCCCTTCGGCATCCGTCCTGTCCATCCCATACCTCTGGCCCATGTCTTGTTTTCTTCTCTTTCTTCTGGTTCACCCTCATACAGTTCCTGTAAAAAACTGATATATCCATACGGCCCGCCCACATCATCCATGACCGGCAATCCATCCACGGCTATACACTCCGGCTTGCCGTATACCTTCACCTTTGCAATATCGGCAGCCTCTTCTCCTTCTATACGTTCATCACGGATATTGTAGACACACATCTCTTCTATCCCGGAGTTATCATCATATCTGTTATTGATATAAAAACCATCGGTACAGGAGATTCTTACTTCCCATCCATCACCGTAATCATAAAAATATAGAAGTTCATTTGTCACCGGAAGCACACGTTTATCATCCTCTCCCCAAGGCACTTCCTCTATATTTGTATATGCTTTTCTTAACACTTTCGGAAAACCTTCTTTATCATATTTTGCGTCGCACTGACCAAACAATCCCTGCCTTAGTTCATTCTGCTTATCCAGCATGAAAGGATCCGGTGTTTTCACTCCGGGCGGACAAATAACTTCACTCACTTTCAAACGCTCCAACAATTCATTAGGTTCCTGCTCAAAGAAACCTTTTGCACCCATCTCTGCTATTGTCATCTCATCTGCAAGCTGCCTCTTGTATCTGTCCGCAAAGACAAGGGCTTTCCTTCTTGCAATAACAAAATGCTCGCTGTCACCACCATAGTAATAATTTCGGGTATATTTTCTCCTAAACCAGCTTTTGATGCTCACCTCACCATTATAGTCATCATCCCAGTACAGATCATCCAGATCGTCTGTCGGAAAACGGAAATATGTTCCGACAAGCTCAGCCCATTTCAATGGAGATCCGTCATACAGTTCCGTCCAGGTTTTGCGCGGATCATATCGCAGAGTTCCGCCGGTCAGCATATTAAAGGTCTCCGTAGGGAAGGAATACCTATGCAGATGCGAATTTTCCCAGCCAAACGCTCTCTGGATCGCATAATGCAGGGCATGTAATGTCATATCCTCACACACCAGGATATCTCTGCTAATCCCCTGAAGAACTTTGCCATATCGCTTTAAAATCTCCCTGTCAGACTCATCCGGATGTTCCATGTTCAGCTCCAGATGAAGCTGCAATACGGAGGGTTCATTTACAACATGCCTCTCCGGGAGTTCCCTGAGTCTCAGATCATCTTTAATATCTGTATAAAGCTTAACCTCTTTCATCTTCTCTCCGTTCTCTACATAGTGAACCCGGATGTCTGCAGCATTCCGCTTTCGGCTTCGATACTCACTGCTGCGAAGAGCATCATCGCTTTTTTCGGTATTACTGTAATAACCTTTGGTATATGGCAGATACGCTTGAACAGTCTTTTCTGTTACGCAGAGTTTTTCAGCGATTTCCTTCACTGTCAATCCCTTCTGGTATAACTTCCATATCGCATCGGAAGTATCACTGCTCCATAAGCCTTCCGTGATCAGCACCCTCTGTGTCCGCACCAGCGTCGTCCCCAGATTCTCTGCTGTCCGCTTCACAGAACCGGTCACCTTATAGTCATCTATGATCTTTTGATACAATTCGTCTTTGGCCATTGACTTTCTTCTCCTTACACTTAACAGTATGTCTTTTATTACAATTAATGTCAACCTAGTATTTTCTGCCAAAAAAATAACGTTTTATCAGACATCATATTTTACTGAATCCTGCCTTCACGCCGGACCATGCGCATTTCTGTTCACCGCCATCGCCCGTTTCAGTTCGTCCGGGAACAATCCCCGTTCCTCGATGATCTGCCGTCCCCTGTCATCATCCCACAGCATAAAGAGGATGCTCATATACTCGCTCCACTTCATCTTCCGTTTACCGGCCGCGATCAGGGTCACGCGCTCCTTATCGAGTCCCGTCCGCCAGGCGATCCCGGCGGGTATCATATTCAGTTCTCCGCTGATCCTGTCAAGGTTTTCTGCCATCTTCTCCATGAGCGCCTCACGGTCTAATAAGAACAGCTCCTCCATCACCGCATCATTTTTATCCATCACTGATCCCTTTCCTTCACCTGTCCGGTCCGTTTATCAGACCGCAACGTTTCCGCTTCGCAGCTTTAACTTTAACGGCTCCGGATAAAGCCCCAGAGAATCAATAACCGCCGTCGTCCTGTCGTTATAATAGAACACGAACAAAAGCGCCATATACTGATCCCAGCTGACCTGCCGCTTCCCGGATTCCAGGCTCTTATATACGCTTTCCGATACCCCTAACAGATTCCCCATCTCATCCGTCGAAAACCCAAGCAGCATGCGAAGGGGTGCCAGATCTCTTGCCATCTCCTCCAAAAGCCAGCGTTTATTTAACGGCTCTGTCCTTCCTTCGGACGCATCCTCTTCATATAGGAGCTCCGTATCCCGCTTCTCCTGCGCAGCGATCCTTACCCCGGCTCTTTCCCTTCTATCCAGATAACGGTCTCTTTCCCGCCGCCTCGCCAGATCCTTCCGTTCTCTTGCTGCCTCAAATTTCGCCGGAGACGCAAGCAGCAGCTCCATCTCCTCCCGCATCCCGATATCAAAATGATCCCTGCTAAACTCCTTCCGCCTGATCGCGCCAAGGATATCCGCCTGCATTCTTTTTACAAGAACCGCCCGCTGCTCCTTCGAAAGTATCTCATACAGCTTCATATTCTCCGTATAGTAGGACTGCCAGAAGAGATACCGCATTCTCTGCCATTCCGCAGGCTTCTCCATAAGCTTTTGCTTCAGCGCCTTGAATTCCTCGCAGATATCATATACGGCGCCCGTTTCCTCAGCCTGCTGCCTCCGAATATCCAAACGTCTGTAATAGCAGATCACCGCAGACATATCGAATTTCCCCTTTGTATGGGCAAGAAACCGAAAGGCTGCCTCCTGCTTCCCGTATCCCGGGACGTCATAATGCTTTATCCCGTTATCCCGCAGGAACGACGTTCTGTACATCGAGGTACAATCAAAGATCAGCCATCTGAGAAGCCTTGCTTCCATATCAAACCTTCTGTCATCCTGCTCATTGGCAGCATTCATTTCCCGTTTCTTATCGATATTCGTTCTGCCATAGGCATCACTGCCAAAGCTCTCCGTCTCGCAGGTCAAAAGCTCCGTCTCCGGCATTTCCTCCATATAGGAAAAGAGCTGTTCGAGCATATCCTGCTCGATATAGTCATCCGGCTCCACGAACAATACATAAGGCGCCCGCGCATGATTAAATCCCGTATTTTTGGCGTGTCCGAGGCTCCCCATGCCATCCGTCAAAAAGGTGACGCGCGTATCCTTCCCTGCCGCATCCAAAAGAAACTCCTTCGTCCCGTCCACGGAATTCACATCGACGACAATCACCTCAAACGCCTGCAGCGTCTGATGAAAAATGCTGTTTAAGCATTCCTCTATATGTTCCGCATTGTTATGCGTGGCTATGATCACAGATACTTGTGGGGGTTGGTTCATATTTTTATTGTTTTTATTGGTCATGTTTTAATGTCTTTAGTCTGAAGAGAGCGCTTTGTCATCCGCTTGCGTTTGCTTGCATATGCAAGCGATTTGTGCTATGCTTTTCCTTAACTTAGAAATGAAATGGCCGAAAGGAGCGTGATCCTATGGCAAATACAGCCCCTGTTTATGCGCGTATTGAAAAAAGTCTCAAAGAAAATGCTGAAGGCATCCTTGCTCAGCTTGGGATTTCTCCTTCTGAAGCCATAAAGATGCTTTACAGTCAAATTGTGCTTGTTAAAGGAATGCCTTTCCAATTAAAGCTTCCGGACGCAAATCACTTTTCTGCTTCAGGCATCGCAAAAGCCGAGTTTGATGCAGAGCTTCAAAAAGGTGTGGATTCCATCAATAGCGGCCGCACGCACTCTGCTGAAGATGTTGACCGCATGCTCGCCGAGGAATTTTGAATATGCTGATGCATATAATAATATAGTTTTATTATCCGAGCACATCCTTGATATCTGTCATGCGGCCGAAAAAGGGATCCTCGACTTTG
>JAILQQ010000093.1 GCA_024698885.1 Lachnospiraceae bacterium
GAACTGCGTGATGCCTACGGTGATCGGCCGGTTCTCCGCGGTGGATATGAGTACCGTGGAGATCGTATATTCATTCCAGGCATTGATAAAGACAAAGATCAGAACCGTGACGATCCCCGGCGCCGCCATGGGGATCAGCACCTTTAACAGGCTCTGCCTCCGGTTGCAGCCGTCGATGAGTGCTGCCTCCTCCATTTCCGGTGAGATCGATACAAAGGTCCCCCGTAAGAGCCAGATCGCAAAGGCCTGGTTAAAGGCGGCATTGATGAACATAAGTCCCGCGATGGAATCGCTCAGGTTCAAAGCGCTCATAAGCTGCGCGATACCGATGAGCAGTACGACCGGTGAAAACATCTGGCTCATGATCACAAAGCCGAGAAACAGCTTTTTCCCCTTAAAATCCATCCGGGAAAGCGCGTAGGCAGCCGGCACGCCGCATAAAAGCGAGATCAGCGTCGCGCCGCCGGCGATCAGCACGGAATTCGTCAGATACCGGGGCACCCCCCGCTTGATGATATCCGTCAGATTGCTAAATTCCCACTTCGTCGGCAGAAGATGCAGAAAATACATATCCGTGGTCTCCGCGTTGGAACGGAAGGCCGTGATCAGCATGACATAGTAGGGGTATAAGACGATCACGCTGAGGATGATCACAAAGGCGTATAAAAAGCCCCTGGAAAGAACCCGTTTTACACGGCCGAAGCGGAACTGTACGCAGGCCGTAATGATCAGGAAAATACAGGGGATCAACAGCCAGACCATGGGCGAAAAGGAAAAGCCCAGCTGCTTCAGCGCCGTATCGATATTGTCCCCCAGTGACCCGTCAAACAGGGCACGGTCTATCTGCGCAAAGAAGGCTTCCTTTCCTTCCGTCAGCAGGTCCTCATTAAACAGCATCACCCGCCTGGAGAAGGTATAGGTGTTCATCAGAACGAATACCGGCACGCAGAGCATGGAGACCAGGGAACTTAAGGAGGCGGCGGACAGTAACAGCTCTCCGCCTCTTTTTCTTTTCCCGTTCTCATCCTGCGGGAATAAAAGGATCCCGGCAAGCGTACAGAGCAGGCAGAGTAAAAGTCCTGCCGCAAAGAGCCGTATCACATGGCCTGAGCCTATGGGTGCGGCGACAAATGACCAGATCGTCTTCGGAAAGGTATTGCTCAGAGAAAAGCTGATCAGGGAAGTGGTTTCTCCCTTGGAATTGGTCCGAAGCGTTTCTTCCTCCGATAACTCAACCGAAAAGCCCTCGGCTCTGTACTCCTCGGCCACGGCTTCTACTTCCTTCAGCGCCTCCTTGTATTTTTCATCTCCCTTGAAGGTATTGGAGGATTTTTTGGTATAGACTCTTGCTTCAAATTGGTAAAGCGGCAGGCTGCAGAGCAGAACAGTCAGGAGAAAACCCGCCAGAAAAAGGCAGATGGCAAGAGCGTTCCCTTTTTTTGGATTCACAGCGTCTCCTCCTTTCTCATCACAGTCATCATATAAATGCCCGCGCAGATACAGAGGATCACAAAGCCGATCACCGACAGCGCCGTGGCCGGACCCTTCTTTCTGTCATAGAAGCTCAGCATATAAAGATACGTGATCATCGTATCCGTTTTATTGGCAGGGGCTCCTTTGGTCATGGTATAGATGATCGGAAATGAATTGAATACGTAAATGATATTCAATACCGTACTGACGGTTAACGACGGTTTGACCAAAGGCAGCGTGATATGAAAGAGACTGTAGCGGAAGCTCGCCCCGTCTACCCGGGCCGCTTCATAAAGGGAATCATCAATGGACTGCAGGCCTGACAGTACGCAGAAGGTGACAAAGGGGATCGTCACAAAGATACCCACCGCGCATTCCCAGATGAATTCGATCTGATAGGAGGAGCGAAAATTAATGGCCTGTCTGATAATGCCCAGATTCAGAAGAACATTGTTCAGGTTGCCGTATTCATATTTGATGATATAATTCCAGACCGACGCCTGGATCACTAAGGAAGTGGCCCAGGGAAAGATCAGTACGGCACGCACGAGCTTTCTCCCGCGGAATTCCTCGTTGAGCACGAGCGCGATGATGATGCCAAGGAGCGTTGATAGGCCCACCACCGAAATAACCCACCAGAACGTATTCTTCATCACAACGCCAAAGGCCGGCAGCGCCACGGCGTCGGTATAGTTTCTGAAGCCGATAAAATCCCCCACGATCCCGGATTTCGTGATCTCGCTGAAGGACATGCGAAAAACAATTATGATCGGATAAACCACAAACACCGCTATCAGTACAATACTGGGCAGCAGCCAGAGATAGGGCATCCATTTCCGCCTCGTATTCACCTGTCATCCCCCTTTTTTTACAATCAATGGCGGGTCCGGCAGCGCCGGGCCCGCCCCATAATACTTTTATCGTCTATATGCCGTTCTTAAGGCAGCTGCTCCTGCAGCGCATCAAGCTCTGCCTTCACATCAGCACCGGCTAAAGCGTTCTGCTCTGCCGCGATAACACCCTGCTTCACCTGATCCCATTCTGCCTTGGCAGCCGGATAGAACTGGCAGGAATCCAATACTGAAAGCCATGCCGCAAAGCTCTCATCGGAAGCGACCAAAGCCTCAACCGCGGAGTTTACTGCCGGCAGGAAGCCTTCCATGCTGACCCAGCCTACATAGTTTTCCGGATCATAGAAGAAGGAAAGGAACTTGCCGATGGCTTCGTTTCTCGCCGCCTGATCGGGAGCGCTGTCATCCTTGAAGGCCATGACACGGTCCATAACGCCTACGGAAGAAGACTTCTTGCCTTCGTTCGCCGGCAGGGAAGCCGTTGCCATGTTGATGCTGCCGCCCTTATCCGCAACATAGGTAGGAAGCTGGTTCGGTGCGATGATCATCGCAAGCTTGCCGGCCGCGAACATATCCTGCAGATCATAACGGGTCTGGGTTGCCGGATTCGGATTCGTGAAGCCCTTGTCCACCAGACCGATCGCATATTCGATCGCCTCTACGTTTTCAGGCGTATTGACTGCCCAGTTGCCGTCAGCGTCCACAAAGCCGCCGCCATTGCCCCAGGTATAGTACGCAAAGGCCGCCTGGCCTTCATCTGTCGTCATATCAATACCCCAGGGATATACTTCACCGTCATAGTAATCTAAGATCGCCTGGCTGACGTCCTCAAGCTCTGCCCAGGTCGTCGGAACCTCTACGCCAACCTCCTCAAGCATATCCACATTGTAGAATAATGCTCTGGCGCTGGCCAGATCCGGTACTGCCCAGACCGTATCGTCGATCACGGACTGCTCGATAAAGGAAGGGAAGAAATCCTTGTAAAGGTCTTCCGGGCAATAGTCCGAAACCGGCAACAGCAGACCTTCGTTCGCATAGTTCGCAAAAACATCGATATTCAGGATATCCGGTGCGTTGCCGTTAGCGATCCTCGTATCTACTACCGTATAAACATCGTTCCAGGAAACCACTTCCAGGTTCAGTTTGATGCCGGGATTCTCCTGCTCAAACTTTTCCGTGAAGTTCGTGCCGTCCATACCGGTGCTGCCCCGTAAGAACCAGTCATTGGTATTCGGGCCGTACTGGCAGATAATCACGTCCAGCGTGATCTCATCCCCGCTTGCCGCAGGCGCAGCTGTCTCCTCCGCAGGCGCTGCAGCCTCATCCGCAGAAGCGGCCGTCTCTTCTGCCGGCGCTACTGTCGCAGGGGCCACGCCCGCACAGGCCGTCAGAGAAAAGGCCATGGCAGATGCCAGTAATAATGCAATTACCTTCTTCATAAATACACCTCTCCTTTTTTGGATATATTTCACAAAAGTGATACCCTAATTGTAAAATTCAATGATCAATTTGTCAATCATAGTCCTCCAAAAAATGATGGCGGACCCCGTCCTTTTTATAGGCGACGATCGTGTTCAGATTCACGTTTTCGACGCTTTTAAAGATATTGGCTTCGACATAGGGATTCTCTTCCTTCAGCCTTTTGATCAGCTGCTTTGCCTCCTGACGTTTCGAATCCGTCAGGGAGCACTGCACCTGTTCTGTGAAGTGGCAGGCGCACTGCAGGAAGGACAGGCCGTTTGCATCCCGCCAGGCCTTGATATCATCTTCCCTGATCAGGTACATGGGCCGGATCAGTTCCATTCCCGGGAAGTTCTGGCTGTGAAGCTTTGGCAGCATGGTCTGGATCTGGCCGCCCCAAAGCATTCCCATTAAGATCGTTTCGATCACGTCATCGTAATGATGCCCTAGCGCGATCTTATTGCAGCCAAGGTCTTTTGCCTTCTTATATAAATATCCCCGCCGCATTCTCGCGCAGAGATAGCAGGGGGATTTCTCGATCGTATCCACCACGTCAAAGATCGGGCTCTCAAAGATCGTTAAAGGAATATCAAGCAAAGCCGCGTTTTCCTCGATCTTTTTGCGGTTCTCCTCCCGGTAGCCCGGATCCATCACCAAAAATGTCAGATCAAACGGAAATTTCCGGCAGCGCATCAGCTCCTGAAACAGCCTTGCCATCAGGGTGGAATCCTTGCCGCCGGAAATACAGACCGCGATATGATCCTGCGGTTTTACAAGCTCATAAGTAACGACGGCCTTCGTAAAGCGGCTGAAAAGCCGCTCCCGAAACCGTCTGTTCTTCATGATCGAAGCTTCGAAGGCGTTCATGAACGGCTGGCCTTCACAAGAGCGGCCGCTTCCTTCGTCAGCATCTCGATCCTTGCAAAGTCTCCGCTTTCGATCAGATCCTTCTTCACCATCCAGCTCCCGCCGCAGCAGAAGATCCTGCTGCTTGCCAGATACTCTGCCGCGTTCCCCGCGTTGATGCCGCCGGTAGGCATAAACTTTAATGACGGGAAGGCCGCGCCGACAGCCTTGATCATCTTCAATCCTCCCGCGTTCTCCGCCGGGAAGAATTTTACATGGTCAAGCCCTGACTTCACAGCTGCGGTGACCTCGCTCGGCGTCTGCACCCCGGGACATACCGGAATATCCTTTTTCAGGCAGTATTCCACCACTTCCTTATCAAAGCCCGGTGCCACGATAAACTTAGCGCCTGCTGCCACGGCCCGGTCCACCTGCTCGATGCTGAGAACAGTTCCCGCGCCGACTAACATCTCCGGAAAGTTTTCGCTCATAATGCGGATCGATGCCTCGGCCGCATCTGTCCTGAAGGTTACCTCCGCCGCCGGGAGTCCGCCGGCCATAAGCGCCTCACCGAGATCCTTCGCATCTCTCTCGTGATTCAGCACCACCACAGGGATAATGCCGATCTCTTCAAACCGTTGAAATAGTTTTTCTGTCTTTTCGCTGTTCATCTGCTTCTCTCTCCTATTCTGCGCCGATTTTTTTTCTGCGCCGGCCCGCTTGCGGGCCGTGCGGATCATTTCCTTGTTAACGTTTCACCCTTGCGCCGGCGCCGCTCATGACGGCCTCTACCTCCGCGCGTGACGCCATCGTCGTGTCTCCGGGGGTCGTCATCGCAAGCGCGCCGTGCGCCGCGCCGTAATTTACCGCTTTTTCCGGATCACCGGTTTCCATCAGCCCGAATACGAGGCCCGACGCGAAGGAATCCCCGCCGCCGACCCGGTCCATGATCTCAAGGCCCTGATAATCCGCTGCCTTATAGATCTCGCCGTCCGCCCAGCAGATCGCGCTCCAGTCATTGACTGTCGCCGTCTTCACCGTACGCAGGGTCGTCGCCACCACCTTGAAATTCGGATAGGTTTTGGCGGCTTCGTTGATCATCTTCTTATAACCGTCAAGGTTCAGTTCCTTCAGGTTCTCGTCGTTTCCCTCGATCTCAAAGCCGAGACAGGCCGTAAAGTCCTCCTCGTTCCCGATCATGACGTCAACATACTTTGCGATCTCCTTATTGACCTCCTGCGCCTTTTTCTGGCCGCCGATCGCGCTCCACATCGAAGGGCGGTAATTCAGATCATAGGAAACCACGGTCCCGTATTTCTTTGCGGTTTTGATCCCCTCGATGATGGTCTCGCAGGACTGCTCGGAAAGCGCCGCGTAGATCCCGCCGGTATGCAGCCATCTGACGCCCAGTTCACCGAAGATATGCTCAAAATCGAAATCCGCGGGCGTTGCCTTGGAAATGGCGGTATTGGCCCGGTCAGAGCATCCGAGCGCCCCGCGGATCCCAAAGCCCCGCTCGGTAAAGTTAATGCCGTTGCGGCAGATCCTGCCGATGCCGTCCGTTTTCATCCACTTGATCAGTGAGGTATCGACCCCGCCCTGAAGAATAAAATCCTCCATGAGCTTACCGACCTCGTTATCGGCAAAAGCCGTGATCACCGCTGTCTTCAGGCCAAAGCACCTTCTGAGGCCGCGGATCACGTTGTACTCGCCGCCGCCCTCCCAGGCCTTAAAGCTCCTCGCCGTTTTGATCCGTCCCTCGCCCGGATCGAGCCGCAGCATAATCTCGCCGAGGCTCACAGCGTCAAATGCGCATTCCTCTTTCTTTTTCAGTTTCAGGTCCATTTTTTCCTCCTTTTCAGGCTCATTTTTTTACATATAATAAGGTTTGGAAATTACTGATCATCAGCACGTCATTCTGACAGAATCATACCACAAAATCTTGAACCGGGCTACAATATATAATATCATATATATTAAAGGAAATCTTACCTTAAAATTTACAGGAGGTGCCCCATGAAAGCATTTTTGGATCAGGATTTTATGCTGAAGAACGAAACGGCGAAGCGATTGTTCCATGATCACGCCGAAAAGCTGCCGTTAATTGATTATCACTGTCATATTTCCCCGAAAGAGATCTACGAAGACCGCCGCTACCAGAATATCACAGAGGTATGGCTCGGCGGCAGAAACGATGACGGTACCTACTTCGGGGACCACTATAAGTGGCGCGTCATGCGCAGTAACGGCGTTCCCGAGGAGCTCGTCACCGGCAGCGCGGACCCCTACGAGAAATTCGTTGCCTTTACGAAGGCGCTGGAAATGGCTATTGGTAATCCGATGTACCACTGGTGTCATCTGGAGCTCAAAAAATATTTCGGCATCACGGAGCCCCTGACCATGGATAACGTAAAGGAGGTCTGGGACAGAACCTGCGACCTTCTGCAGAACGATCCGAAGCTCTCGGTCCGCGGCATCATTGAGCAGAGCAATGTCAGATATATCGGCACCACCGACGATCCCATCGACGACCTTTCCTGGCATGAGAAAATCAAAGCCGACGACAGCATCGGATTTATGGTCTGTCCTTCCTTCCGTCCCGACAAAGCTATCAATATCAGTAAACCAGGCTTTACCGATTATATTGGAAAGCTCGCGAAGGCCGTCGGGAAGGGAAGCTTAAACAGCGCGAAGGAAGTGATGGAAGCGCTGGATGAACGTGTCGACTTCTTTAAGGCACATGGCTGCCGGGCTACCGATCACGGCCTCGATTACGTACCCTTCCGTCCCTGTACGCAGGAGGAAGCGGATGCCATCTTTCAAAAAGCCATGCAGGGCCAGGTCCTGTCCGTCGAAGAGACCGAAAAATATCAGACCGCGGTCCTTCTGCACCTGGGCCGGAAATATAAGAAAGAGGGCTTTGTCATGGAGGTCCACTACTCCTGTACCCGCAACGTCAATGAACGCATGTTTAAGGCAGAGGGACCGGATACAGGCTTTGATATGATCGCAAAGAGCAGCTGCGGCGATGAGCTGGCGGCCTTCCTGTCGGAGCTTGACAAAACGGAGGAGCTGCCGAAAACGATCCTCTTCTCCCTTGACCATAATGATTTCAATCTGATCGGCACCTGCATCGGCGCCTTCCAGTCAGACGAGATCCCGGGCAAGATCCAGATGGGGGCGGCATGGTGGTTCCTTGATACGAGGGACGGCATGGAGGAACAGATGCGCTCTCTCGGAAATCTGGGGCTTTTGGGCAATTTCGTCGGTATGCTGACGGATTCCCGTTCCTTCTTATCCTATACGCGCCACGATTACTTCCGCCGCATCGCCTGCAACCTGATCGGGCAGTGGGTCGAGGACGGCGAGTACCCGGCCCGGGAGGAATCCCTGAAAAAGCTTGTCGAGGGCATCAGTTATGATAACGCGAAGCGGTACTTCAATATTTGACAGGAGGAAAAAGACATGGAAAAACTGAGCTATCAGACACTGGAAAAACTGGACTTTCAGGATTACCTCCTAAAGGATGCGCCGGAAAAGGTACTGCAGTTTGGGGAGGGCAATTTCCTGCGAGCCTTTGTCGATTACTTTTTTGACCTGATGAACGAAAAAGGCGGCTTTAACGGAAAAGTCGTTGTCACCCAGCCCATCGCACAGGGACTGGCACCCATGATCAATGAGCAGGAGGGGCTCTATACCCTCTTTTTACGGGGCTCCGAAAACGGGGAAAAGGTTAACCGCAAACGGGTCATTTCCGCCATCTCCCGCTGCCTGAACCCCTATGAGGATTACGACGCGCTGATGGCCTGTGCGGAGAACAGGGATCTTCGCTTTATCGTTTCCAATACAACGGAGGCAGGCATCGCCTTTGACCCTGCCTGTAAGCTTGAGGATACGCCCCCCGCAAGCTTTCCCGGAAAGCTCACGGCCTTTCTGTATAAAAGATTTCAGAACAGGCTTCCCGGCTTTATCATCCTTTCCTGCGAGCTGATCGACCATAACGGTGACGAGCTGAAGAAATGTGTGCACCAGTATATCGACCTCTGGGGGCTTCCGTCGGAATTTGCCGCCTTCGTCGATCAGGAAAACATTTTCTGCTCGACCCTTGTTGACCGGATCGTGCCGGGCTATCCGCGAGGTGAAGCAGAGGCGATCTGCGAGGAGCTTGGCTATCAGGACAATCTCATCGATACCGGAGAGGTCTTCGGCTTCTGGGTCATTGAGGGGCCGCAGAGCATAAAGGACGAGCTGCCCATCGATGCCGCCGGCCTGCCGGTCATTGTCGTCGATGATGTGACGCCCTATAAGCAGCGCAAGGTACGGATCTTGAACGGCGCCCATACCTCCTTTATCATGGCCGCCTATCTGGCCGGTCAGGATATCGTCAGAGACTGTATGAAGGACGAGGTGATCCACGGTTTTATGAACCGCACCATCTATGACGAGGTCATCCCGACCTTAGACCTGCCGCAGGATAACCTGAAGCAGTTTGCGGCAGACGTTACCGAGCGCTTCTCAAACCCCTATGTGGATCATCAGCTGTTATCGATCTCCTTAAATTCCGCCTCCAAGTGGAAGGCACGCTGCATGCCATCGCTTCTTGCGTATGCGGAGCGCAATAACGGAAAGCTCCCGCCCTGCCTGACCTTCTCCTTTGCGGCCTTTATCGCCTTCTACCATAACGGGACGCAAAAGGGCGAGGCCTGTCTGAAGGCAAAACGGAGCGCAGGCGGCGACGCCTATGAGATCAAAGATGATGAATGGGTGCTTGACTTCTTCTTTTCGCATAAGGACGATGATCCCGAAACGCTGGCAAAGGCCGTGATCGAAAATGAGAAGCTCTGGGACGGGGCGCTTCAAAAGCTCCCGGGCTTTACCGAAACGGTGATAAAGGATCTTGCCCTGATCGCGGAAAAAGGCATGTACGAGGCCATGAGGCTCGTTTAAAGCGCTTGGGGATGGGAGCCGAAAAATGATCCGGTCTGAAAACGGCCGGACCGGTGCACCAGACCAGAAGGGAAACCGATATGAAATGTATTAAAATCCATCCTGCCGACAACGTGGCAGTGGCGCTTTCCGACCTGGCGGAAGGCGAGGCCGTCAGTATTCAGGATAATTACACGGTCACGGCTTCAGAGCGGATCGCAAGAGGCCATAAGCTGGCGCTTTCGGATATTAAAAAAGGCGATGCCATCGTAAAATACGGGAATCCCATCGCTTTTGCCACCATGGATATCAAAAAAGGCGACTGGGTCCATACGCATAACGCCCATACCGGCCTGCGCGAAGAAGACAGCTTTCACTATGATCATAAGGTCTTTCCGCTTCCGGAAACGGCAAAACGAAGCTTTCAGGGATACAGACGGAAGGATGGACGGGTCGGGATCCGCAACGAGCTCTGGATCCTGCCGGTCGTCGGCTGTGTCAATTCCATCGCGCAGGCGCTTGTGAACGAGAATCAGGCGCTTGTAAAGGGCAGTATCGACGGGCTCTATACCTTCCCGCATCCCTTCGGCTGCAGTCAGTTAGGGGACGATCTGACGCAGACCGGAAAGCTGTTAACGGCTCTTGTAAACCACCCCAATGCCGGCGGCGTGCTGGTGCTGGGACTCGGCTGTGAAAATCTGACACTGCCCCTGTTTAAGGAGCTGCTCGGGCCATATGATCCCGCGCGGGTGAAATTTCTGATCTGTCAGGAAGCGGAAAATGAAATGGAGGAAGGCGCCGGGCTTCTTTCAGAGCTTGCCGCCTACGCCGGGGGCTTTTTGCGGGAAGAGATCGACGCGTCCGAATTAGTCGTCGGCATGAAATGCGGGGGCTCGGACGGACTCTCCGGCATCACGGCCAATCCTGCGGTCGGACGTTTTTCCGACCGTCTGATCGCTCTCGGCGGCTCGACGATCTTAACGGAGGTGCCGGAAATGTTCGGCGCGGAATCCATTCTTTTTGAGCGCTGCGAAAGTCAGGCGGTTTTTGAGAAGGCAGTCCGGATGATCGAAGATTTCAAGCATTATTTTACCGCCCACGGCCAGGTGGTCTACGAAAATCCGAGTCCCGGCAATAAGGAGGGCGGCATTACTACGCTTGAGGATAAATCCTGCGGCTGCGTCCAGAAGGGCGGCAGCGCGCAGATCGTCGATGTTCTGAACTATGCGGAGCCCGTGACGAAAAAGGGCCTGAATCTGCTATCCGGTCCCGGCAACGATCTCGTCAGTTCAACGGTCCTGACGGCCGCAGGCGCGCACCTGATCCTCTTTACCACCGGACGCGGCACACCCTTTGGTGCCCCGGCCCCGACGGTCAAGATCTCGACGAATACGCCCCTGTTTGAAAAAAAGCGGGCCTGGATCGATTTTAACGCGGGAACAGTCGCCGCAGGAGAATCTCTCGATGACGCCGGAGAACGGCTCCTTGATTTCGTGCTCGAGATCGCCTCCGGAAAGCGTACCAAAGCAGAGGAAAGAGGTTTCCGGGAAATATCGATCTTTAAGGACGGCGTTACTCTGTAGAGGCGCTGATCAGAACAATTCATTATTATCCATGACCGGCCGCCGGATCGTGCCTTCGATCCGGTGGCCGTGTTCATCACAGGCAAGGATCAGAATGAGTCCGTCCGGATTTAACGTTAAGGAAACATGGATCGGCTCCCCCTTAGGAACATCGGGCGGAAGCCTAAGCGTCAGCTCCATGACCGGCGAAAGCGTATTCGTATAGGGAAACTGCTCTTTTCCGGAAACAGTCTCGTAGAGCTCAAAGCTTATCTCCCGTTCATTCCGCCTTCCCGTCATAAAGGTCGTATGTCCGCTGCAGGGCAGCGGCTCAAGACGGCGGATCAGGTTGACGATGACGGTATCCTCCGGATCCTGCTCATAGCTTGTAAAGGCCCGGATCCCATAGGAAAAAGCCGCGACATCGGAAAGCAAAGGCTGCTCCTTTTTTAGGCTTTCCGCATACAGCGCCGCCCCGAAGGCGACGGCAAAATCCGGTTCGCAGACCTGCAGGTCAAGCGCCGGAAACGCCTGTTTTAAGCCCTCTCTGACCTGCGGCATATGAGAACCGCCGCCGACACAAAGTATCCGGTCCGGGCGCAAAGACGCATTCCGTTCCAAGAGTTTCCGTACCATCCGGAGCGTCTTCTGAAAAAGCTCCTGTGTCATTTCATCAAAGAGCCGACGGGTTACGGGGATGCGGCACTCCCTTCCGTTTACCTCGATCACCGCCAAAACCTTCTCCGGATACTTCCCGCCGGTCTTTTTGCTGAAGGCATGCTTGATCCGCAAGGCCTCCCACTTCAGCATCTCCCGGTACCGCGGTTTATCCGAAAGTGTCATTCCGAAATGTCTGGCTGATTCCTTTTCAAGATAATCCGTCAGCCGTTCATCCCAGTCCCTTCCCCCGATCCGGACTGCCTCGGCGTCAAGCACAAGGAAGCGCGATTCCACCTTGCGGTTCCGCGCTAGCGGCCGCGTGGAATTTTCCTGAAAATTCCACATATAAGAATCGCTTTGCGATTCTACCTTTTTAAGGATCGCCGCGTCACAGGTCCCCCCGCCCAGATCATAAACAAGGATCGGCCCGCTCCGCGATTCTGCCCCGCGGTTTCGCGTTAGCGGCCGCGTGGTGTCTAACCTGTGAAAGTACGTAAGCGCCGCAGCGGCCGGCTCCCTGATCATCCCGCATACAAAAAGCCCCGGACCGCCCTCTGCTTCCGGCAGCTCTGCCGCCTGCTTTAACAGCAGTCTCTCGTTCTCGGAAAAATCCGCCGGAACAGCGAGCACGACGCTTTCAACCTCTCCCGGGAGCCCCTTCTTTTTTGCAGCCATTAACGCGCTATCCTTCACTTCCCGTAAGATACTGCCTGCGATCTGACGGGCGGAAAAGCATTTTTCATCCGCTGTAAAATCCGATGAAAGTGAGAGCTTTATGTCCCTTTTTAAGTTCTTTGCTTCATGGCCATGACCTTCTTCTCCCGCTCTTTCCCCGACCAGAATGCCCTCCCAGGCATCATAGTAAAATAAAGAAGGAATCCCCCTGCTCTCCGGAGGAAGTAACGGGATCACCTCCCCGGAATCCGTACAGACGGCCGCCAGTGAAAAGCTTGTCCCAAAATCAATTCCCAGAATCATAGACGATTTCCGTTCCTAAATTTTCATACAAGTCTTGTAGTACCATAACTTCTGCAGGCTATATCAGGTGCATCATATAGGGGGGTATCTTTATGACTCCATCTGCCTCCGCATAGCCCTTAGGATGCACTATTATCTGCTTATCTATCCTTTTCTTAAAGAGTTCTTTGAATGCTCCAAGTGATGATGTCGTATAATTTTTTGATGATTTTTACTTCTATAGGGCTGATTTTGAACTTTGTCTTAGATTATCCTGCTCCATTGTTATTATACTGGAAAAAAATGATCCGTTCAAAAAGAATATAACACATCCCGACTGTATATTATGTTATACTAATAACAATTAAAAACCGCAGGATCTCGATATTAAACGGAGGAGGACAGCAGGCATGAACCGTTTTACAGGCTTTCAGAAGGGGGTTAATCTGGGCGGGTGGATCTCCCAGTTTGACCGGTATGATAAAGAGCATTTTGACAGCTTCATTACCGAAGATGATCTTAAGAGCATCGCGGAAATGGGCTTTGATCATGTACGCGTTCCGGTGGATTATGTCGTCCTGGAGGACGAAGACGGAAACAGGCGGGAGGAAGGCTACGCCTGCCTTGACCGGTGTCGGGAATGGTGCGCGCAGTACAGCCTGCATATGCTGATCGATCTGCACGAATGTTACGGCTACTCCTTTGATCCGCTGAAAAAGGATGATAAGCTCCGTTTCTTCTATGACAGGCAGCTGCAGGAACGCTTTCTCGCGTTGTGGGACCGGCTTGCCGGACATTTCGCGGGCTATCCCGAATTAGTGGCATTTGAGCCGCTTAACGAGGTAATCTCGCAGGACGTCGTGGCAGAGTGGAACGATCTGCTGACGCGGTATATCCAAAGGATCCGCAAAACAGCGCCCGATACCTGGCTGGTTCTTGGCGGCGTTGACTACAACAGTGTGCTCAGCGTCCCCCTGATAAATGTTCCGGCGGACGATCATATTGTATACAATTTCCATTGCTATGAGCCTATGGTCTTTACGCATCAGGGCGCCTACTGGATCGACGGCATGCCGCCCCAATTCCGGATCGGATATCCGAAGACCCTGGAGGAATACAGAGAAGCCGACAGAGCTCTTCCATCGGATCTCGGCAATACGATTTTCACCGAGAATATCGGCGAGATCGGAAATGGCTTTTTCGAGGATATCTTTGCGGTTGCCATGGAAAAATCCGTAAAGGACAACGTTCCCTTATACTGCGAGGAATACGGTGTGATCGAACTGGCGGCTCCGGAGGATGCGGTCGCCTGGATCGCTGATATTCAGAAAGCCTTCCGGAAATTCGGGATCGGAAACGCGCTCTGGAACTATAAGGGCAAGGACTACGGCCTCGCGGACGAAAAAAACGCGGCGCGCAGGCGTCTGCTGCCCTCTGTGTTTTAAAATGATATTCTGATGGCCGTCACGTTGAGCTGCGCGGTCCGGGGAATGATCCTGATCAGCATTCCCTCCCGCAGCGGCTCGATCTGGCCGCTTCTTACCACGTTCTTCGTCTGATCCGGCAGCACAACGGTCCAGGGAGAATCGCTCAGGTTCCGGATGCCGAGGATCTTCTCCTTTTTATGGAACAGTATTTTCAAAAGGGGCGTATTGGGAAGGTTCTTCGAAACACTGCCGCCGTAAAGCTCATCTCCCGGCGATAACGTGATCGTGCGCTTTGCTTCTCCGGCACTTAACACCTTAAATTCCACAGTGTGCTTCTTCTGTATAGGAGGCGCCCCAAGCGGCGCGCCGCATTCAAAGCAGGCTGTACAGCCCGAAAAAACCGTCTTGCGGCAGACAGGGCAGGTGATCAGCCCTTCCTCAAGCTCCGTAAAGGTCCTGATCCATTCTTCGTCCGAGGCTCTCTCGGCGCTTCTTTCCTTTGGCAGATTCGTTACAAAGGTATTCAGAAACAATGCCTTCACAGACTCCGGCAGCTTTCCGTAAAAAGCGGCCTGTCCCCGCAGCCGCGGATCCTGACTGTTTTCGATCGCGTTCCGCCTGTCCTTCGGGTGGAAGACAAAAACCGGATCCGACCCGAAGATCACCTTTCTCGCGTCATCCGGCAGGATATTATGCTCTACACAGTATTTTTCCGTATAGGGTCCTTCAAAGGGAAAACCGCCCGTGAACAGCCGATAGGCAAAAACCGCTAATGAAAACCGGTCCGATTTATGATCCGGCTTTCCGCCAAGTACCACCTCCGGGGCCATATAGCCGCTGGTCCCCTTGATCGTAAAACGGTGACTGTACCCGATATTATCATTATCGATGATCCGGATCTCCCCGGTCTTCGGATTAAAGAAGATATTGCCCTCGTTCACGTCCTTATAGCACATCCCGTAGCTGAAATGCAGCGTCTGAAAAACCCGCGCAAGATTCCGTATGATACGGCAAAGCGCCTGACAGGAGGGGTACAGGGCGGGATTACTCCAGGCCTTTTTCAGGGTCGTATAGCTTTTCAGATCCAAAAGCTCCATCAGATAACCGAAGGAATCGTTTTCCCCCTCGACGATCGCAAGGGGCAGCACGAGCTCCTCAAGCGGTCTTCCGTCCACATCCTTTAACGCCCCGAGCGTAATGAGGGCCTCGATCCCGGAGCGGATATTATTCGTGTTATGCTTATAGACCTTATAGGCATAATGCTTCCCGTCTCTGTCGGAAACGACTTCCCAGACCCCGGCCTGACCGCCCCGTCCGAGCTTTTTTAGCAGCGTACAGCTTATTCCGTTTTCTGTTTTGATCCGTTCACCCTTCTTCATAGCATTCTTTCATCTCTGCGATTCTACATTGCGGTTCCGCGTAAGCGGCCGCATGGGATTTTCCAGAAAATCCCACATAAGGGAATTGCTCTGCGATTCTACATTATTCTAGTATGCAGGATATAGGTATACCTGATATACAGGTTTCTCCCCCGTAAGCGGCTGTTCGTCAAGGATGCGGAAAGCGCAGTCTTGCGTCAGCCGCAGGACGCCAAGCGGCGAGATCACAGCGGCCACTTTCCCGTGATCCCGCGACAGCGGCCGCGTGGGATCTTCCTGAAAATCCTGCGCAAAAGAATCGCCTTCCATTTCTGTATTGTCCGTGGCAAGAACCTCCCACGGCCTGCCGGACAGATTCCAGAGCCCGTATATTTTCTTTTCCGGGTGATATACAACCCGCCCGAGAACACGTCCTGCCCTGCTCTCCCGGTTTTCATCCTGTGCAGGCGGAAGCGTCTCTCCCTCACCTCTCGCAGGCAGAAGCGCCTCCCCTTCGTCCTGTGTAGGCGGAAGCACCTCTTCCTCATCCTGCTCTGGTGAAGGCGATTCTTCCCCGCAGTCCCGCGTCAGCGGCTGCGCGGGGTTTTCCTGAAAATCCCGCATACAAGAGTCGCCCTGCGATTCTTTTATGCCGCAAAGGAACGGGATCCCCTGCCCCCGATCCTTTGTCCGAAAAAGCGGCAGCTCCTCTCCATGGCAGCAGAGCTTTCCGAAAACAGAAAACGCGGACAGGCATTCCGCAAGCGGCATTTCCTGCGTCTCTGCGCAGACAGCCTGTGATCCTTCATCATGACCAGTGTCCCATAAAAGGCTTACGTTTCCATCTTCTGTAAAAAACAGCAGTTCGGGATAAAACGGCGGCAGCTTGACCTGCTTTTGCGTAAACTCTCTGTTTAGTTCAAGCAGTGCCTCATAAGCCTTTAAGATAAAGCCATTGGAGGAAAAAGACTGCTTTGCCTCCTCCTGATCATAGCGTTTTTCCAGAAAAGCACCGTACTCCGAAAGCTCCTGAAAGCTTGCGGCATCACCGGACACTTCGATACCGAAAACCTCTCCCCCCTCTGTCACTGCCCATTCCCTGCGGTTTGGCGACAATAGCTGCTCTTTTGTCCCAAAGATCGTAAGACCGCGGAAAAAACGTTTGAAGGAGGGCGTCGGTTCTTCGAACGCCAGAGCATCCGGCAGCGCATAATGGGCAGTCTCCTCCTCTTCGCAAAGCAGTACGACCGTGCAGTCGTCATGGGAAATCTCCGAAACATCAATGCGGTCTTGTATAGGAGGATCGCTTTCCGATTCTTCCTTGTCCTCCACGCAAAATGGCGTCCGCAGAAACCCCTCAGTGCAAAGCTCCTTTGCCAGGGTCTGTCCGTAACGCAAAAAAGCGTCGTTTCGATCCAGTCTGTCATAAACGCCGTCAGAGGACAGAAGAATATAGCGAAACGCGCTCTTTTCGTAAATATCGATATGCATGGCGCAGGCTGCCCGTTTAGAGGCCAGTGAGGCTGTCACGGAGCTGCGTTTTTGAAGGTGCCGGCAGAAAAGCTGCCCCTGTCCGAAACCGTTGAATAAAAGGATCGCTCCGTCCCCGAGCTGCCCGAGGATCTGAAAGTCCGGGGCAGCAACCGCAAACAGAAGCGTTGTGCCGTACTGTCTGAGAATCCGTTCTTTGGAATCCTCCGACGGTCCGAAGGCCTCTTCATGCTCCTTAAGGACCGCATCGTTCCAGGACTCGCAAAAACGCTCCCGAAATGCACTGTCACGCATGGCTTCCGAAAGCCCGGAGACTTTGTGCCTGAAAAGCGTTTCCTTCGTCAGGCGGTACAGGGTTTCGCAGGCAAGCGCCGCGCCCCTGTCACTGTGGATATACTCTTCCCCGCCATGGCCATCCGCCACCGCCGCAAAGAGAATATTGTCCGCAAGCTCTCTTACCAGGCAATGATCCTGACAGGGCAGTCCGTTTTCCAGATGGCTCCTGCCCTTTTTTCTTGCCCAGGCTGCCCGCATTTTCCGCTCCGGTATGGACAGAACACCGAAATCCTCAAAGCGGTCCCGCGCCTGCGGCCGCGTGGAATTTTCCAGACTGTCCGTCATTCCTCGCCCCAGTCCGGATCACCCAGGTCGATCACGTCATCCTCTGCTTCGGTCATACTCGAAACCATGGAGGTCACGGCGACCCAGTTGATCACTTTTCCCAGATCCGTCGCCTTGTCGATCTCAAAGACAAGCGGCTGCAGCTCATCGGAGATCATGCCCATCGAGGCAAATTCCACCAGCTCCTGTCTGTTGTAATCCTCCACGCCGATGGCGATCCGCGTGACCTTTTCCTTGCCGGTATTGCCGGAAAGACATTTTTTCATCTCCTCGATCGCCTTCAGATAATCCGGCCGTTCCTCCGGATTACAGTAACCATCCGTGACTAGGATCACAACAGGCCGCAGCGCGTGCGCCCCGAGGTATTCCTTTTTCAGCGCGCGGTTCGCCTCCCGGATCGCTTTGGGCGTGCTGGTCCCGCCGATCACGTCAAGATCTTTCCAGACGATGGAAGCCGCATCGATCCCCTGCTCCGGTGTCCCGACCTTCCAGACCGCCTCGTCGCTGAAGGCAATGATCCTGACCTTCAGGTCCACGCACTCCTCATCCGCAATCCTGATCAGACTGTTCCGGATCGTCGGTATCGCGTTGTTCAGCTGGGCGATCCGTCCGTTCACCATGGAATACGAATTGTCGAGAAGCAGGATCAGATTCAGCTCCTCCTTTGTGATAATCCCGTCTCTTACTGCCATACTGTTATCCCTTTCTGTGCGATCAGGCATGAACCTGTTCATGCCGATCCACCCGGTTCTCCGAGCGGATCATTTCTCTTTTTTCATCATATAATAAAGAAACTTCGTATTTGTTACCAGATATCGTTTGAACAGCCGGCCCGGATCCTGCAAAAGCCGGTAAAACCACTCCAGCCCGCATTTCTGCATCCAAAGCGGCGCCCGTCTGACGGTACCCGCATGAAAATCAAAGCCGGCGCCTACGCCAAGCATAACGCCCGATATTTTATCTTGGTGGGCCTGCATCCATTTTTCCTGCTTCGGTGCCCCAAGTCCCACCCAGACCAGATCCGCGCCGGAAGCGTTGATCCGCTCCACCATCGCCGCATCCTCTTCATCGGATAACGGCCTGAAAGGAGGCGATATCATACCGGCGACAGAAAGACCCGGATAACGGGAAGATAGCACCTTGGAAAGCTGCTTTAGCGTTTCCTCTGTGGAACCGTAAAAAAAATGAGAAATACCGGTTCCTTCACTGCGCACAAAGACCTCCGTCATAAAATCAGGTCCCGCGACCCTTTCCGCCCCCGGAAAGCCCTTTTTCCGAAGACAGGTCACGATCGGCTTTCCGTCAGCGAAGGTAAAGACTGAACCGTTTAATACAGCCCGGTACGCTTCGTCCTCCTTCGCCGTAACAGTCGTATGTACATTGGAAAAGCAGATATACCGGCCCCCGAGCTCTTTCACGTGCTCTGTCAGATAGCAGGCAGCCTCCTTAAGTCCTGCGACCGTAAACGAAACACCGAGAATATTGCATTTATCCTTCATGCCCGCTCTGCCTGCCCTCCCTGCGCCGATTCTTCCTTGCCAATTGCTTTGCTGCTCATGCGCCGTCTTATCTTCTCATATCCGCCAGCGCGAATTTCAATGACAGCACATGCCCTGCCGCGGTGTTTAACTCACGCTCCGAGAGCTCCCCTGCCGCCAAAAGCTCCGTCAGTCCCTGCAGGATCCCGTCAAAATCCGTGACCAGGTAAATATCATGATGCCCCTGACGGATCGAATCCACGATCTCGGAAGCCTCCTCTGCCTCTGCCAGGACGAACGCCCCCTCCACCGCCTGGTTCTGGTGCAGCGTTTTGACCGAACCGGTAAAAACAGGCAGCATGTTCTTTTCCACCGCGTCTAACATCAGTCCGCTTGCGTCAGCCGCCCTCGGCGAGATCGGAAAAACCGTATATCCGGACGCGGCCGCCTGCGAAAGGCTCATCTCCTCCGCCGGTAAGAATAAAAGCGGGATTCCCGTCTCCTCTTCAGACAGGATACTCCATTCCTCCATATCATCGGTCCGGCCGCTTTCGATCACGAAGCCTGCCGGACAGTTATCGATCATAAACTCCTGAAGAGCCTCCTCGGAAAGATCCGGCGCAGGGCTCATGAGCAGCTCCCCAAGCTTCTGTCTCTCGTCCATGCGAAGCAGCGTATCGATCACCGTATCGGAATACAGATCCTCAAGATAAGAAAGTGCCGGCTCTTCCGGAGTCTTCGAAACGCTTTCTGCAGGCGCAGGTACTTCCGGCTCCTTTGGTTCCTCCAGTTCAACCGCCGGCGGGATCACGGTCTCCTCTTTTTCAATGACCGTCTCCGAAGGAGCAGCGGATTCGAGCCTCAGGATCCTGCCCCGGAGTCCCAAAACAGCAAGGAGAAGCAGAACGATAATGACTGCCTCCAAAAGCGGGATCCAGAAAGACACTCTGCGGCTGCCGTAAACCGCGCGGTCCCTTTCCTCCGGATCTTCGGATATCTGCGATCCTTCCCTGCGATCCCGCATAAACGGCCGTGCCCCGCGCAGATCGGAGCGTTTTTCTTCTTCCTGATCGCCATGGGAAAGTACCCGCACGATCACGGGGCAATCCCCCCATGTCAACGTCTGTTTTAAAGACAGTGCCTCGATCGGATCACCGGCCAGGATGACCGCCGCCTGGCAGGCCGGGCATATGACCGGAACCTCTGCCGGCGTTCCGCAGATCAAAAGAAAATCAAATCTGTTTCGGAAGGCCTCAAGAAGCTTGCCGAAATAAGGGCTTTTTAAGAGTGCCGTGCCGCCCTCGGCAACCTGTCCCGCAGCCATAAAAAAAAGAGAAGGCGTCTGGGTAGTCAAAAGCACCTCATCCATCTTTTTCTGTCCGGATAATAAATCAGAAAGCCCGTAAACGGGCTTTCCGTTAAAACTGTTTCTTTCTTCCCTGCGGCCTGATGAAGAAGCTTCCCCGTCCATCCTTGCGTCAAGCAGCAGTGTCCTGCAGTTTTCTTCTTCGGACAGTATTTTCGCCAGGGAAAGGGTAATGCTGTCATCCCCGTCTCCGCTTCCGGTCAGGAAGAACGAAAGGCACTGCCCCGCCTGCAGCTGTTTGCTGTCTCTGCGCTTACGCAGAGCGGCAGCAAGCTCCTGCGCCAGGCTGTTCGCCAGGGGTTCCGGTTTATCCGGCAGATTAATCGTTACTGACCGCATCTGATCTCTTTTCCTCAAGATAATAATTCAGCCATGCCTTTACGAGCGGGATCCACTGTCTGCAGTTTTCCTCGATCCCGAAGCCGTCCTTGTCCTGTGTCGACCAGTCGCAAAGGCTCAGGCCATGGCCGCCTTTTTCAAAAATATGGCACTCCACCGGGATATTTTTGCGGATCAAAGCCTCCATCAGAAGCAGGCTGTTCTGCACCGGTACCAGGTCGTCCTCGCAGGTATGCCAGATAAAGGTTCGCGGCATATTCTCCGTGATCTGGTTCTCAAGGCTCATTTTTTCCCAAAGCGACTGATCGGAGGCCTGCTTCCCGAGAAGATTCTCAATGGATTCCCGATGGGCGAATTCGCCGCTGGTGATCACGGGATAGCCTAAGATCAGTCCGTTTACCTTTAACTGGTCCGCGGAAGCGCCTAGCTTCTTCGTCATAAACTCTTCGCCGTAAAAGCAGGTATAGCTGCAGGCCAGATGCCCGCCGGCGGAAAAGCCGATCAGTATGATCCTGTCCGGATCCACATGCCATTTTTTAGCGTTTCTGCGGATATGCAGGATAGAACTGCCTACCTCAAGTAACGCTGCCGGGTATTCCGCAGGCGCAACGGAATAACGTAATATTGCCGAATGGAAGCCCATCGCGTTAAACTGAAGCGCTACCGGATCTGCCTCCCTGTCGGAGGTAAATGAATAGCCGCCCCCGGGACAGACTAAGATCAGAGGCCTATCCTTTACTTGCAGCTCCTCCGACGCCTCCAGAATATAGGAACAAAGCCTGACATGATTTTCCGCCCCGTCAGCCCCGATATCCCTGATCTCAATTCTCATGAAATCCTCCTTTCTCTGCGCCGATTCGCTTGCGAATCGTGCGCTTATACAGATAATTTCTTTAATCTGTTTATGTCCTTCTTCAGGGTCTCCTCGATCGAGCAGATCTTATCCGCCAGACAGACGATCACTGCCTCCCGGCATCTTGGGATATGCGTCAGCGTTAACGGCCACATATGGCTCTTGATGATATTCTGCTCCCGTCTTGTCAGCCCGAAATCCCGCTTCGCGTTACGAAAAGCAATATTCGGATGATGATAGCCATGGAGCTTATCGCCGTGGTTATGCCAGTCATAGAGAAAATAATCGTGCAGCAGCGCTCCCTTTAACAGCTCCTTTTCGTTAACCCGGAAGGGAAGCCGTATGGAAAACCGAAAGCTGCGTTTGGCTACCCGCAGGCAATGGGTATAGGTTGAAATGTTGCCATGCTGGGTATAATCCTTCAGCTTCTGAAACCGCTCGTCATGGGAAAGATCGTGAATCAGTTCCGCAAACTGTGACTCATTATTAAGTCTCTTCTTCAATCGTAAGCCTCTCCTGCGCCGATTCGCTTGCGAATCGTGCGCTTAGGCATGAACCTTGGTTCATGCCGATTCGGTCGATTTTCCGACCGAATCATTTCCTCTCCTGCGCCGATTCGCATTTCTTTTTTCTTTCTGACCGCTCCCGTCAGCCGTTCTGAACGAATCGACGCAAAACCGGATACAGGCAGAGCATCAGCGCGATACCCACTGCTCCCTGTATCAGATTAAACGGGATCCCCGCCGCCGCGGCCGGGAAGGAAGTCCGTAAGCCCTCCGTTCCTCTTAACACCACAAAGCCTTCATAGAGGAAGTAACCG
>JAILQQ010000245.1 GCA_024698885.1 Lachnospiraceae bacterium
AATACAATAAGGTTTTCGGCTATTATTTTGAGGTGACGAATTCCTTTAAGGATCAGGTGCCCGCCGACTATATCCGCAAGCAGACCCTTACGAACGCGGAGCGCTATACGACAGACCGCCTGAAGGAGCTTGAGGATATCATCCTGAACGCGGAGGACAAGCTGTTTTCCCTGGAGTACGATATTTTTAACGAGATCCGGCAAACCCTATCCGATGCGGTGGAGCGGGTTCAGAAAACCGCGAAGATCATCGCGGAGCTCGATGCCTACGCTTCGCTTGCGGACGTGGCCGTGAAGAACAGATACTGCCGGCCGAAGCTCAATGAGCGGGGGGTGATCGATATCCGCAAGGGAAGACATCCGGTCGTTGAGACCATGATCGAAAACGATCTTTTTGTGGAGAACGATACCTATTTAGATAATAAGGACCGGATCAGCGTCATCACCGGGCCGAATATGGCCGGAAAATCTACCTATATGCGCCAGACGGCACTGATCACGCTGATGGCGCAGATCGGAAGCTTTGTTCCGGCAGAGAGCGCCAATATCGGATTAACAGACCGGATCTTTACGAGGGTCGGGGCGTCCGACGATCTGGCAAGCGGCCAGAGCACCTTCATGGTGGAGATGACGGAGGTGGCAAATATTCTCCGGAACGCGACGCAAAAGAGCCTTCTGATCTTAGATGAGATCGGAAGAGGCACCTCGACCTTTGACGGCCTTTCCATTGCCTGGGCTGTGATCGAGTATATCGCCAATACCAGGCTTTCCGGGGCCAAAACCCTTTTTGCGACCCATTATCACGAGCTGACGGAGCTTGAGGGCAAGATCGACTCGGTGAAGAATTACTGCGTGGCCGTAAAGGAGCAGGGCGAGGATATTGTTTTCCTGCGTAAGATCGTGCAGGGCGGTGCGGATAAAAGCTACGGGATTCAGGTCGCAAAGCTTGCCGGCATCCCGGAATCCGTGATCGAGCGGGCAGGAGAACTCGTCGAGGCCCTGTCGGATAACGATATCACCGTAAGCGTGCGGATGCTTGCGGCCGGGGAGAGCACGGACGGGAAACCGGGGCGGAAGAAATACGATGAGGTGGATATGGCGCAGATGTCGCTCTTTGATACCATAAGGGATCAGGATATCATCGGAGAGATCAAAGAGCTCGATCTGAACCGGATGACGCCGGTTGACGCGCTGAATACGCTGAACCGGATCCAGAATACGATCAATAACCGCTGGCAGGGGTAGAGCCATATGGAACATATCATTCATCAACTGGATACGGAGACCATCAACCAGATCGCGGCGGGAGAAGTGGTGGAGCGGCCGGCAAACGTCGTCAAGGAGCTTTTGGAGAATGCTGTGGACGCCGGCGCCGATGCTGTTACCGTGGAGATAAAAGAGGGCGGTATCTCTTATATCCGTGTGACGGATAACGGGATGGGGATCCCAAAGGATCAGATCCCGAAAGCATTTCTAAGACATACGACCAGTAAGATCGCCTGCGCGGAAGATCTTATGCATATCGGGAGCCTTGGCTTTCGCGGCGAGGCATTATCCAGTATCGCCGCAGTCTCCCGGACGGAGCTTCTGACGAAAACAAAGGATGCGCTCACCGGTACCCGCTACTGTATCGAGGGCTCCCGGGAAACCGTGTTTGAAGACGCGGGCGTTCCGGACGGGACGACCTTTATCGTCAGACAGCTGTTCTATAACACGCCGGCCAGGCGGAAATTCCTGAAAACCGCCGTAACGGAGGCCGGCTATATTTCCGATTATATGGAACAGGCCATGCTGTCCCATACGGAGATCGCCTTCAAATATATCGCGGGCGGAAACCTGAAGCTGCAATCCTTCGGAAGCGGGAAGCCTCTGGATGTCATTCATGCGCTGTACGGCAGGGATGTAATGGAAAATCTGCTGCCGGTAAAGGCAGTTTCCGGGGACATAACGGTCACGGGATATGTGGGACGTCCGGTGCTTGCCAGAGGGAGTCATCACTTCGAACTATATTATGTAAACCAACGGCCAATCCGGAGCAAGATTATTGCCGGGGCGCTTAACGAGGCCTATCAGCCGTATCTGATGCAGCATAAATTTCCCTTTGTGCTGCTGTATTTCGATCTGCCTGCCGATATGATCGATGTCAATGTCCATCCGAACAAGAGAGAGATCCGCTTTCTGCAGGAAAAAGCCTTATATGAGCTGATCGTCAGTACCGTGCAGGAAGCGTTACGGGAGCAGGATATGACCGTGGAGGTTAAGTCTGAAGCAAAGAAGCCTCCGGCCATCGAAACAGAGCTTCCGGAGCCCTTTGAAAAGAAACGGCGGGAAGTACTTAACGAAACGATCCCCGAAAAGCTTTCCGTGCAGGAAGAAGCCTTGACGGCAGACGCGAAAAAGCTGACGGAGCCAGTTCGGACGCAGGCGGAAGCAGCGTTTGCGCCGCCGGAAGCAGAGAAAGATCAGTCAGCGGAAACGCCAGCGTATGCTTTCGCGGATCGGGTAGAGGAAAGCAATGGTTATACGGTTTGCAAGACAAACCGGCATGGAAATGATCCTGTCAGAGAACCTGCCTCGGCCGGGCAGCTTTCTCTGTTTGACGATGCGCGGTTTCTTTCCGCGGAAGCAAAAAAACGGCACCGTCTGATCGGCCAGCTTTTTAAGACCTACTGGCTGATCGAGATGGATGACTGCCTTTTTATGATCGATCAGCACGCGGCCCATGAAAAGATCAAATATGAGCGCCTGGTCAGACAGCTTCATGAGAACCGGGTTTATTCCCAGTATCTCAATCCGCCGGAGATCATTACATTAACGAAAAGCGAGGAGGATACGCTTAAGTATTACGCGCCGCATTTTGCGGCCTGCGGCTTTGAGATTGAAAGCTTCGGCGGCAGTGATTACCGGATCGGTGCTGTTCCGACGGAGCTTTACGGGCTGACGCCCAAAGCTTATTTTCAGGATATCCTGGATCAGATGGGATCAGAGCGTCTTTCCGGGGACGTGGACGAGGTGCTGCACCGCATTGCCACCATGGCCTGCAAGAGTGCGGTAAAGGGCAATACGGAGATGACCTTTCAGGAAGCGGAGGTATTGATCGATGAGCTGATGGGACTGGAGGACCCGTACCATTGTCCCCATGGCCGTCCGACGATCCTTAAGCTTAAAAAAACGGAGATCGAAAAGATGTTTAAAAGGATCGTCTAGGCAATGCGCTTATCCTAATCCTCCGGGCGGCGGTAGAAGCGCCCGATGACGCGCTCCGTCCGCAGTACGTTGACGAAGGCCTTCGGATCGGCTTCCTTGACGGCACTGACCACGCGGCTGGATTCGGCACTGGAAACGACGGAGTACACGACGTTTCGTTCGCAGTGCTCATAGGAGCCCTCTCCCTCAAGCACGGTGGCCCCGTGATTGGAGACGACGGCAATGGAGCGGCAGACCTCCTTCGGTCTTGTCGTCACGATAAACAGCGTCGCCTGCTGATATTTCCGGTACAGGACATGGATCGTCGCGGTAGAGGTATACTGAAAGATAATGGAGTAGAGCGCCTTGTCCCAGCCAAACAGCAGGCCGCCGGTCGTCAGAATGGCGATATTGATATATAACGCCACATGAAACGAATCCACCCCCCTTTTCTCCGACAGATAGATCGAGAGGAAATCCGTTCCGCCGCTGGTCGCGTCCATGAGCAGGCAGATACTGATGGCCAGTCCGTTGATGATGCCGCCGAAGATGCTGATCAGAAGAATATCCTGGGTCAGCGCGAAGGAGGGCAGGATATCCGTCAGAACACCGGTCAGGACGATGACGAGGCAGGATAACAGCGTAAACCGCCTGCCGATATACCGGAATCCGATATAGATCGGGATCGCGTTGATGATCAGGTTGATCAGCGTATAGGGCAGCTCGATCTGAAAATATCTGGCAGCGATCTCCTGCAGTAACAGGGTAAGACCGGTTGCCCCGCCGGGTAAAAGCCCTGCCGTGTGCACGAATGTTTTTATGTTCAGGGCGAAAATAAAGGATGCCGCGATAATGGCCAGGCATCTGAAACCCAAATGATACCGCTTCGCTTCGTAGCCGTCGGCGATCACAATTTCCTCTTCCGGCATATCTGTCCCCTTTCTGCAGATTATTCTTTATAAATGCGTATCTGTTCAGAACCACCTGGTTTCTGAACAGTTACTTTTATGATACCATGTTTGCGAAAATCCTCAAATACCAATCTGCTGATATATGATTTGTTGATAATGCTATCAATATAGGGTAAAATATACCTAATATGGTTAGGGAAATGATTCAGTCAGGGAACCTGAGTGAATCGGCATGAACTGAAGTTCATGCCTGAGCGCACAATTTGCAGAGCAAATTGGCGCAGAAAAGGAAATGATTCAGTCAGGGAACCTGACTGAATCGGCATGAACTGAAGTTCATGCCTAAGCGCCCAATTTGCAAAGCAAATTGGCGCAGAAAAGGAGTGATCAGAGCTTATGCACCGAGCATATGAAAACGAAGATATCACCGTGTTCTGGGATTCGGAGAAATGCTTCCACGCCAAGGAGTGTGTCCGTGGCTGCCCGGAGGTTTTTGACATAACGAAAAGGCCCTGGATCGATATGAGCCGGGCAGAGTCCGCGAGGATCTGGCAGACTGTTTCCAGATGTCCGTCAAAGGCGTTGACCTGTGCCTATAAGCATGAGGTTTCGATCGAATTTGATGAGGCGGCAAAGAGAAGCACCGCTTATGCCGGAGACAGCAGAGAGCCGGTCGGAGAGTGCGATTACCGGGAATCGGAGGATGGATGGGTGATCGTCCATACGGAGGTTTCTCCGGGACATGCCGGAAAGGGTATTGCAAAACGGCTGGTATTTAAGGTGGCCGAGGAGGCGGAAAAGCGGAAGATCCCTGTGATCCCCGTCTGTTCCTACGCCGCGAAGGTATTATAGCGGATAATTCGAGAAGGAGAATTGTTTGATGAAAAAAGAACGTTTTGTTTCTCTGAAAGTAAAATTGACGATAGGCATTATCACCATCTGCTTTATGATCGGCGTGGTGGCCATCCTGTCCGTAAGAAGGATCGCCACGTCTGTTATTGACAAGGAATATATGGATAAGGCAGAGCAGATCACGGAGGCCGTGGTCAATACCATTGACCCGGCAGAGGTGAAGACCATCACGGATATCGTCATGGACGTATATGAAAACGTGGATACGGTTGTTCCCAGTACGGAGTGGGGGTCGGATGCGTGGAACGACTATATGGCAAATTATGAAGGCATTGAAGACCTTCCCCTGTTTCAGGAGCTCCGGGCCAAGCTGCGGGAATATCAGGATATCTTCAAGGTAGACTGCTTATATTTCACGGTTTACAGGCGCAGCGCCGTGCATGGCATTTACATCCTGGATGCCGCTCCCGACGAGGATGCCTGCCCGCCTGGCTGCGTGGATTCCTTCGAGGACGGCGTCTGGCCTGATGACGAAAATCAGACCCTTCCCACGACTATTACCAATGAGGAGGTATATGGCTGGCTTGTTACCGCCGGCTATCCGGTGATCATTGACGGGAACGTTGTTTGTTATCTTTGCGTGGATATCTCCATGAACGACATCAAGGCAAAGGAACGCGGCTATGTGGTCACGACCGCTCTTACGATGTTTGCATTAACTGTCTTTTTCCTCCTTGTGGCCATATGGTTTTTCAACAGGAGCGTCATCCGGCCGGTGGCGATGCTTTCCGATACGGCAAAGAACTATTGCTCGGAAAACAATGATGTGGTTCACCATGCGTTCGAAAAGCTGCAGATCACGTCCCACGATGAAATATCGGAGCTGCTTTCCTCGATGAAGCAGATGGAGACGGATATGAATACGAACATCACCTCCCTGATCGATACCAAGGTGGCGTTAAAGAAAACGGAAGAGAAGGCCAATACCATGGAGGCACTGGCCGTCAAGGACGCACTGACCGGGGTGCGGAATAAAACGGCCTATGATTATGAGGTGCAGAAGTTAGAGCAGGATCTGGCTGACGGCTTTAACGAATTCGGTCTCGCCATGGTAGACCTTAATTTCCTGAAAAGAACGAATGATACCTACGGCCATGAAAAAGGGAATATCTCCATCCGGAGGCTCTGCATGCTCGTATGTGAGATATTTGAGCATTCCCCGGTCTTTCGTATCGGCGGGGATGAATTTATCGTGATACTGAAGAACAGGGATTACCGGGCGGTAGATACTTTGATCGAGGATTTCTACCGTCACATTGATGAATGGCAGAATGACAGCACCATGAATCCCTGGGAACAGATATCCGCTGCCATCGGTTACTATAAATTTGACAAGACGGTGGATAGAACGGTAGAGGATGTGTTTAAAAAAGCAGATAAAGCAATGTATGACAAGAAGGTTTCCATGAAAGCGGAAAGAAAAGACTGAGGGTCAAACAGATGTTTACCGATCACGCAATGGCAAAGGGCCTGGTTTACACCAACGAAAACTGTGTGGGCTGCAACAAGTGCATCAATGTCTGCAGCGCGATGGGTGCCTGTATCTCTACCGTGGCGGATGAAGAGGGACGTTCGCGCATCAATGTGGATCCCGCGCGCTGCGTAGCCTGCGGCGCCTGCTTTGATGCCTGTGAACATGATGCCAGAGAATATAAGGACGATACCGAGGCCTTTCTTAAGGATCTGGCTTGTGGCAGGGAGATCTCCCTTTTGATCGCGCCGTCCTTCAGAGCGAATTATCCCGAGGATTACGAGAGAGTCCTCGGCGGCTTAAAGCGCCTGGGCGTACGCCGGTTCATTAATGTGGCTTTCGGCGCCGATATCACTACCTGGGGCTATATCAAATACATCAAAGAGTATCATTTTAGAGGCGGCATTTCCCAACCATGTCCCGCCGTCGTCACCTACATTGAAAAATATCTTCCCGAGCTTCTGCCCAGACTGTTTCCGGTCCAGAGCCCTCTTATGTGCGCTGCCATCTATGCGCGTAAGGAAATGGGCATCACGGACCGCTTTGCCTTTTTAAGCCCCTGCATCGCCAAGAAGCTTGAGATCGACGATCCGGAGAACGCAGAGCTTGTTCACTACAATGTGACCTTCGATCATCTGATGAAGGCGGTACGGGAGCGGGACCTTTACGGCGAGCCGGTAACCGACGAGGTGGAATACGGCCTGGGCTCCATTTATCCCATGCCGGGCGGCCTCAGGGATCATGTGCGGTGGTTCCTCGGCGACAGCGCCTTTATCCGCCAGATTGAAGGCGAACGCCATATGTACGAATATTTCAGGGCCCACGTAGAAACGATCGCGGAGCGGAAGATCCCATTCCTCTTTATAGACGCGTTAAACTGTGAAAACGGCTGCCTGTGCGGCACGGCTACCGATCCGGAGCTGTCCGCCACGGATAAGGCCCTTTTTAACCTCTTAAATATCAGAGAGCAGATCAAGAACGACAGGGATGATTCTTCGGACCGAAACATTTCCTTATCCCGCACGCTTCCGCCCGCGGATCGTCTGGCGGCGTTAAACAGGCAGTTTTCCGGGCTTGATCTTTCCGACTACCTGCGGCGTTACCGGGATCTTTCCGGAGACTGTGCCGTACGGATCCCCAACATCAATGAATTAGAGCATATTTTCCGATCCATGGGAAAGGAAAGCTTCGAATCCCGCCGGATCAACTGCTCCTCCTGCGGCTATAATACCTGCCGGGATATGGCGACAGCCATTTATAACGGCTTTAATCACCGGGATAATTGCGTCCATTACCTGAAGAATATGGTAGAGACAGAGCATCAGAACCTGGTCTATAAGGCCCAGCATGATGAGCTGCTGGATATCTTCAACCGACGCTATGCCATGGAATATCTGACAAAGGGCGGGGATATCTGGAACAATGCCGCCTATGTCATGGCGGATATCGACAGCTTCAAGAGCTTAAACGCGACCTACGGTCATGAGGTGGCTGACGAGCTTCTGAAAAAGATCGCAACGGGTCTTAAAATGGAAGCCCTTAACAGGCGGTGGATCATCGCCCGTTACAGTGGGGATCAGTTCCTGATCATCCTGAGTGAACCCCTTTCAGAGGATCATCCCTCCCTGCAGCTGATCAGGGATATCTTTGAGGAGCCCTTTGTTTCCGGTAATATCGAGCTGAAGCTTTCGGTGAGTATCGGCGTGTCCAATGCGGACGGCGTGCTGAGCGCGGAGGATCATATCAATAATGCCGAGGAGGCCATGTTCGCCGCCAAAAGGACCGGCCGGGGACATACTTTCTTCTACAGCGAGAAGCTGCAAGAAAAAGCGAGAGAGGAAAAGCGGATCCGGGAGATTTTGCGGGAGTCCTTTGACAATGACGGCTTTTTCATGGTCTATCAGCCGAAGGTCGATGTAAAAAAACTGACGTTATGCGGTTACGAAGCACTGATCCGTATGAAACAGCCGGGGGTCTATCCCGGACAGTTTATCCCGATTGCGGAAAAGAACGGCTGGATCTGGCGGATTGGGCGGATTACGACCGAGTTAGTGGTCCGGCAGCTTGCTGCCTGGCGGGATGAGGGACATGAGCTGTATCCCGTATCGATCAATTTTTCCAGCAACCAGATCAGCGACGAGGGTTACGTGGGATTTTTGGAGGAGCTTCTGCAAAAGTATGATATCGCGCCGAAGTATGTCGAGATCGAGATCACAGAAGGGCTTTTCCTTGACCGTACCGCACAGGCCGAGGAGCTTTTTAAACGTTTTAAGGACATGGGCATCCGCCTGCTCATGGACGATTTCGGCACCGGCTATTCGTCGCTTGGCTATCTGACGTATATCCCCGTGGATGTGGTCAAGCTGGACAAAACTCTGGTAGACAATTATCTCGTGGACGGAAAGGATTCCTTTATCAATGACGTGATCCGCCTGATCCATGACCTGAAACGGGAAATGACCGTTGAGGGCGTGGAGGAAAAATGGCAGTACAGCCGCCTGAAGGAATTCGGCGCGGATACGATCCAGGGCTATTACTTCAGCAAGCCCCTGCCGGCGGAGGAGGCCATCCGCTTCGTTCCGAGCCTGCATTAGTTAATTCAGATAAACCCACATGGCGGGGCGTACGCCCTCCTTGTTCGTAACGGAATTTCCGGGCATGTAGATATTTACGCCTGCAACATATACAGCAAAGGAAGGATACACGCCGGGCGTCCTGAGCCACCAGACGGATTTTGCTCCCTGGGCTTTGGCATATTTCGTAGGCTCACAGGACGTATGGGGTGACCCGAGGCAGTAGTCCTCATATTGTTCCATCTCCGGGATACTGAGGAGGAAGATCTGATCCGTTG
>JAILQQ010000112.1 GCA_024698885.1 Lachnospiraceae bacterium
GTGCGGGATCCGAGGGAATACGGCGTCGTGGAATTTGACGAAAATGGACGGGCACTGTCCATCGAGGAAAAACCGGAAAAGCCAAAGAGCAATTACGCGGTACCGGGTCTGTATTTTTACGACAATGATGTGGTTGAGATCGCAAAAAACGTGAAGCCCTCCGCCAGAGGAGAAATAGAGATCACGACAGTCAATAATACCTATCTGGAGCGAGGCACTCTTTCGGTGGAGAAGTTAGGCAGAGGCTTTGCGTGGTTAGATACCGGGAATCATGACATGCTGTTAAAGGCTTCGGAATTCGTCGCGTCGATCCAGGAAAGGCAGGGACTGCATGTATCCTGTATCGAGGAGATCGCTTTCAAAAAGGGCTTTATCACGAAGGAACAGCTCGTTCTGTTAGCACAGCCTTTGTTGAAAACCGATTACGGACGGTATCTGATCGAGGTGTCGGAAGGGCTGTAGGATAGCCGGAATATAGCAAAGGGGAGACAGGTATGGGAAAGATTCAGGTAACGGAAAACTGCGGTGGGATCGCAGGGCTCAGAGTGATCGAGCCTGCCGTATTCGGCGATGAACGCGGCTACTTTATGGAGACGTATAACTATAATGATTTTAAAGCCTGCGGCATCGACTGTACCTTTGTACAGGACAATCAGAGCGCCAGCAGACGCGGGGTATTAAGGGGACTGCATTTTCAGATCAACTTCCCGCAGGATAAGCTGGTAAGAGTCATTGCCGGCGAGGTGTTTGACGTGGCGGTAGATCTGCGGGAGGGCAGCGAGACCTTCGGAAAATGGTTCGGCATCAGGCTTTCGGCCGAGAATAAGAAACAGTTTTTTATTCCGGCAAATTTTGCCCACGGTTTTCTTGTTCTTTCTGACTACGCGGAATTCTGCTACAAGGTAACGGATTTTTATCATCCGAACGATGAAGGCGGGCTCATGTGGAACGACCCGGAGATCGGCATAGTGTGGCCGCTTGAGGATCTGAAGGAGGGAGACCTGATCCTGTCCGAGAAGGATAAGGTGCATCCGTCGTTTAAGGAGTATCAAAAAAACCATGCGTGAACTGGAATACCCTTTTGACGCAGAGGAATTACTGAAGAAGAAAAAGGCATATAAGCGGATGCTGACCGAGGATCCGTCAACTGTATGGCTCGAGAAGAAGGTGGCGATACTCGGCGGCGAAACAACCCAGAACATAAAGCTTATGCTGGAGCTGTTTCTCTTAAATTACGGGATCCGGCCGTCTTTTTATGAGTCTGAATATAACCGGTTTTATGAGGACGGTATGTTTCAAAACCCGGCGCTTGAAGCCTTTTCTCCCGACATCATATATATCTGCACCTGTGTTCGGAATATCCCCGATTTTCCGGATATGACGGATGACAGGGAAGCGGCGGATCGTAAGCGGGAGGCGTGCTTTAAGAGGTTTTCTGACCTTTGGGAAAGACTGCATGAACAGTATCACTGCCCGATCATTCAGAATAATTTTGAGTATCCCTTTTACCGTCTGATGGGAAACCGGGATGCCTTCGACTACCGGGGACGCGTGAATTTCGTTACCATGCTCAACTGCCTTTTTTATGAGTACGCGCAGGCGCATGATTATTTCTTTATCTGTGATATCAACTACCTGTCGGCTTCCTATGGTCTGGAAAAATGGTCGGATCCGTACTATTGGCATATGTATAAATACGCAGTCGCTGTTCCTGCCATCCCCTATCTGTCGTTTAATGTTGCAAATATCATCAAATCGATCTACGGAAAAAATAAGAAGGCCTTTAACCTGGACCTGGACAATACCCTCTGGGGCGGCGTTATCGGCGACGACGGGGCGGATCAGATCGAGATTGGTCAGGAAACAGCCCTTGGACAGACCTACGGCGAATTTCAGGAATATCTCAGGCAGCACAGGCAGGCAGGGATCCTGCTGACGGTGAATTCAAAAAATGAGGATGCCACCGCAAGAAGCGGCTTTGAAAGACCGGACAGTGTTTTAAAACAGGAGGATTTTACCTCTTTTAAAGCAAACTGGGAGCCAAAGAGCAGGAACCTTAAGGAAACGGCAGAGGAGCTTTCGCTTTTGCCAGAAAGCTTCGTCTTTGTCGATGACAATCCGGCCGAGCGGGAGATCATCCGCAGAGAAATAAAAGGGGCAGCTGTTCCTGAGATCGCGGAAGCGGAGCATTTTATCCAGATCATAGATAAATCGGGTTTCTTTGAGATGACCGCCTTTTCGGAGGATGATCTGACGAGAAGCCGCATGTATCAGGAAAACGCCAGAAGACAGCAGTTAGAGATGTCCTTTGAAAATTACGAGGATTATCTGCTGTCGCTTGAAATGCGGGGAGAGATCAGGCCTTTTGCGCCGGTTTATCTTTCCCGGATCGCGCAGCTGACCAATAAAAGCAATCAGTTCAACCTGACGACCAGACGATACAGCCTTTCGGAGATCGAAGAGGCCGCAGGGGATCCGGAGAGGATCACACTTTACGGAAAGCTAGAGGATAAATTCGGTGACAACGGCGTTGTCAGCGTTGTGATCGGGCGGATCGGCGGAGAAAACGGGGAAGAGCTGCACATTGAGCTGTGGCTCATGAGCTGCCGGGTATTAAAACGGGACATGGAATATGCCATGATGGATGAGCTGATCCGGCAGGCAAAAACCAGACAGGTAAAAAAGCTGTTTGGATACTATTATCCCACGGCGAAAAACGCCATGGTGAAGGATTTTTATGCTTTGCAGAGATTTACGAAGCTGTCGGAGGACGCGGAAGGAAACACGGTCTGGACATATGAGATCGGCGAGGAGACCTCGGACAGACAGCAGGTGATCTTGGTGAATCAATCGTAATCTGCCAGATCGGCGCGGAAGGGAGCTATCGGATGCGGGAGCATGTATTTGTTACAGCGGAAATCGGAATTAATCATAACGGCGATATGGAGATCTGCAAAAAGCTGATCGACTGGGCGGTGCTTTCCGATTGTGATGCCGTGAAATTTCAAAAGAGAACGATCGATAAGGTATACACAGAGGAATATCTGAACAGCTATCGGGAAAGCCCCTGGGGAACGACACAGCGGGCGCAGAAGGAGGGGCTGGAATTCGGCAAGGAAGAATATGACGAAATAGACAGATACTGCGCCGAAAAGGGGATCGTGTGGTATGCGTCTGCATGGGATCCGGATTCACAGTTATTTCTCAGGCAGTATGATCTGAAATATAACAAGGTCGCGAGCGCGATGCTGACCAATCTTGAGCTTTTAAACATGATCGCCAAAGAGGGAAGGTATACCTTTATTGCCACCGGTATGAGCAGCTACGAAGAGATTGATCGGGCGGTAGCGGTGTTCAGAGAGCATGACTGCCCCTTTGAATTGCTGCATTGCAACAGCACCTATCCGATGCCGAAGGAGGACGCGAACCTCCGCCTGATCCCGGCCTTACGGGAGCGATACGGCTGTAAAGTGGGCTACAGCGGCCATGAAACGGGACGTATTGTTTCTACGTCTGCGGTGGCACTGGGCGCGACCTCCATCGAAAGGCACATTACCCTCGATAACACCATGTATGGCTCCGATCAGGCCGCTTCTCTGAACGTGAAGGATCTAATGCGTCTGGTCGAGGATATCCGCCTGGTGGAGCAGATCCTCGGGGACGGGAAAAAGGTCCTGACGGAAAAGGAACTGGCTACGAGGAAGAAGCTGAGGGGGTATTGATCCATGGGCATTTATTTAAATCCGGGTAATGAAGGCTTCGCGACGGCAAGACGGAGCAGATACATAGATAAGAGCGGATTGATCTTTTTGATCAATGAACGAATAGATACGAAACAAAAGCTTGTATGTATGAGCAGACCCCGCAGGTTTGGGAAATCTATCGCTGCCCAGATGCTGAGTGCTTATTATGACAGGAGCTGTGATTCGTCGATGCTTTTTCAGGATCTGAGCATTGCGAAAAAAGAGTCCTATAAAAAACACCTAAATAAGTATGATGTAATTTGCATAGATATGGCGCAGGTAATATCCGAGTCCGGAGACAAAACGGATATCATCAGGTATCTCCAAAAAAAAGTCATTGATGAGATCCGGGACATGTTTCCGGATGCTTCCAATGGTGATTCTTTGCTTGAGGTAATGAGCAATGCCGTAAATCATACAAAAAATAAATTTATCGCCATTATTGATGAATGGGATGCGCCGATACGGGATCCTGATTTTACCGTGAATATGCAGAATGAGTACCTTGCATTTCTCAAAATGCTTTTTAAAAGCGGATGGGGAACAGACAGAATATTCGCCGCTGCGTATATGACCGGTATCCTGCCGATCAAGAAGGATGGTTCCCAATCGGCGATCTCTGAATTTGAGGAATATAATATGCTCGGACAGGGCGAGTTCGAGCCCTATGTCGGGTTTACGGAGGAGGAGGTCAGAACTCTCTGCGAGGAATACGGTACAGATTTT
>JAILQQ010000195.1 GCA_024698885.1 Lachnospiraceae bacterium
GGATATTGATACTAAGGGTAATGCCCATAATGGAATGTCCGATGCCTATAATACGGCTCTTCTCTTTTCCAAAATGATGAGGAACCCGGACTTTGACCTGAATCCTTATTATAAGGCGGCCCAGGAGCCAGAAAAGGGACCGGGCCTTCAGGTTTCCATGGGCGATTTGCTAAAGGGAATCAAGCTGCCCGGCGGTGATGAATAGTCCTGTCAGACATAGATAGCATTCGTATTCTACAACCTACCAGCATAATGACTGTAACCCCTTTTTCGCCGGGTTCCGGAAATATAGGTTATGACCCCTGTCTGCATAATGATTTGCCAAAAGGGGAGTTTGAAATGGGCGCATTTGAACTTATTAAATCCAGAAAAAGCCGGATAGGGTGGAGGTCTTGGACACCGCCTTGGAGCGGCGTCTCCTGGATTTCGGATCCGTACTGTACAGGCTCTTTTAAATTTAGGGGTATCCTGGAGTGAACGGTCCTGCCACAGTCAGGACATCCATACTCATAGAAAATGTACCGTGTAGTTACTACGGTCACCATATAATCGATCATATCTTTATGACGTTTTTCGATTATTTCCGATAAATTCGTTGAAATTAGCTCCCTTGTTTTGCTATAATATATGAGTTTCTTTATGCTCACGTGCAAGAATTAAGAATTTGCACCGGCAGGCTGATACATGAGATGGGAACATCTCGGAATTTTGAAGGACAAAGAGACATTTATTTCCCTGTGCGAGGAAACGGGGCTTGAAAGACTTGACATAAAACTGCCGAATCTGACGGGGTAGATATACCTTTTGAGGTTTTTTACCCTGTCGGATTCGGCGGTTTTGTTGTGTTCGAAGATCAAAAGGGAAAACTATTATACTGCGAAAGGAGTGGGAGCAAGAGAAAAGACAGAAAATCGAAAGGTTAGTTATATGCACATGCCAAATTTGCAAAGGAAACAAATAAAATATAAGAATTGGAGGATTTTATGAAAAAAGGAAAACTAATGGCATTGGCTCTGGTAGGAGCAATGGTAGTTGGCCTAATGCCGGGGATGAGTATGTGGACGCAGGCAGCAGAAAACAGTGCAGACTACACGCTTACCATTCCGGCGACACTGACGGTAGCACACAGTGGCTGGAATTCTGCCGGAGATATTTCTGCAACAGGATCACTTGCAAGTGAGAAGAAGCTGACTGTGACAGCGGGCTCGGATGATGATTTCGCGCTTGTGTCGGGCGATAATAAGATTGCCTATAAGATGGCAGATGCGGCTCCTGCTGAGGGAACGGCTTTTGCCGATGTGACAGCAAAGACCTCCTGGGATTTCACATCTCTCAGTAGTACAGCTGCTACACAGACAGTTGGCATTGTGGTCGATGATTACAGCACCAAGCCCGCAGGCGCCTATCAGGATATCGTGACTTTTACGGTGAAAGTGGATCAGGTGGATGATTAAAATGAGGAGATCAGAAATTATGGAAAGGAAGGGACATGAGAATATGCAGAATGAGAAGAAAAGACGATTCCTGCCGCTGATCCTTGGTTTTGTCATGGTGATGGGCATGGCGTTTGCGATGCTGCCGGCAGAGAGAGTGCTGGCAGAAGACGCGGTATCGTATATTTCTTGTACGGCAAATGATAATAAGGTAACGAAGCAGACAGAATCATGCTCATCGTATAATGAGTTAACGAATTCTACCAGTATGGTCAAATGGGGTTTTGGTTGGTATGTGGCTTCCTCAGATATAAGCATTGACCGTATCCTCGTAAATGGCACAGCCAACCTGATCCTGTGTGATGGATGTAGTCTGGATATAACACATGGGATCACGCTTTCGAGCGGCAATACATTAAATATCTACGGACAGAGTGAAGGTACGGGCAGTCTTAACGTGGTTAATTATTATGGCAATATGGCCGGGATCGGCGGCGGAAGCAGTGGAACCGGAGGCATAGTCACGATCCACGGAGGAGTGGTGAATGTCACCGGCTCATCTTTAGGAGCCGGAATTGGCGGCGGAAGCGGTGGAGCCGGAGGCACGGTTACGATCTATGGAGGAAAGGTGACTGCCACCGGCGGAAGCGGGGGAGCCGGGATCGGCGGCGGAAGCGGTGGAGCCGGAGGCACGGTTACGATCTATGGAGGAGATGTGACCGCCACCGGCAGCGAAAACGGAGCCGGCATCGGCGCCGGCTATGATTCTTCGTCTAACGGTACCCTGAACCTGGCCACCTGGCTTCAGGCATATAGCAGTGCAGAAGAAATTACCGATGAAAACAAGAGCAGTTTAACACCGGTTCCCGGAAAAAACGGTGCAATTTCAATTGATCGCAATCGGTATATGCTTGTTGAGGCAAGACCTTCCTCCTATATCATCACGATCCCGGCTACGCTTACGGCTGCAGGCAGCGGCTGGAATGCAGCCGGCGAGATTTCCGCAACAGGATATCTGGAAGATGATAAATGGCTGTATGTGACAGCAAGCTCGGGCAGCGCCTACGCCCTCGTGAATAAGGCGAATAATAAGAATCAGATCCGCTACAAAATGACAAGCGCAGATCCCGGGACGACAGCATATGACGATGTGCCCGAAGTGACCTCCTGGGATATCGAAACGCTCGGTGATACAGCCGTAACAGAGTCCTTTGGCATTGTGGTAAACGAAGACGAGTACAATAAGGTTCCGGCCGGAGACTATAAGGACACCGTGACCTTTACCGCGACGGTGGGGGCAACTCCTGAAACGCTCAACGGGGATACCGTTGAATGGAATGGGGGCAGTGTCTATCAGGTGCCTGACGGGGGTGTAACGTTCAACAACGAGATTGCCGTCAATGGTGATGTATATCTGAGATTGACAGATGATCTCACCGTGAACAGTGGGATCATGCTGAATGAGGGAGCGACGCTCAATGTCTGCGGTAATGGCACGATGACGATAAACGGTGCGGATGAAGGCGGCAATCCAGAAACGGATGGATTTGGTGTGCTGATACTGAATTCCGGAAGGCTTGTGGTCAAGGGTGGAAATGGCGGTAAAATGGAAAGTGCGGAAAGTGAGACAAAGATCGGAGGTGCAGCCATCAACGGAAACGTGACCGTAAAGGGCGGCTCAATGGAGGCCACAGGCGGAAACGGCGGAGAGATCAGTAATGGGGTCAGCAGCAGCACCTATTTAATTTCAGGATACGGTGGTACGGCGATCAATGGCAATGTGAAAGTATATGACGGAGCGGTGACACTTCAAGGCGGCAATGGCGGTGTTATTGGGAATAATTGTTCAGGCGTAGGAGCCGGAAACGGCGGTACAGCAGTCTTCAGAGATTCATTGAATTTCGTCCAGTTAGATTTATATGGCGGAACGACGACACTCATAATGGGTCATTCGAGCAGCCCCGGTGAGGGCTGTACCGATTGCACTTCAGGGGCTGGGGGATCATATCTTTCCTCGTTTTTGTTCCTTGGCCAGGGGATGACGTTGTATGAGGGCACCGACAATACCGGCACAGTGCTCGACGGCAATACTGGCACCCTCCGTGAGTATGAAGGTAGGAGAGCATCAAGCATGTATGCGGAGAAGAACGCAGAGGATTGAGCTTTGATCTGTGCCGGCCTCAGCGAGGCGAAGACCGAATGGTATTATATAAAGAAGCATGAATAAAGGGGGAATTCAGATGAAGAAGGAAAGTCTGAAAAGAAGGGTTTCCGCTGTTTTTCTGGCATCGTGTCTGGCCTTAAGCGGACTCAGTCCTTATGTGCCATTTGTGGCAACGGCATATGCCGAGGACACAGAAACGTTAGAGATTACGCCCGATAATAATGAAAACCTAAACGGATTTGGCACGATGGAGATCTCTCTGGAGATCGCTATGAAAGATCCGGAAACAACGGATTTTACCTACACCGGGCCGACTGCGCTTGTCTACGACGGCAGTGATAAGACTGCTACCGTGGAGGTCAAAGAAGGCGTGTACTGCATGGGAGAGATCACAGTTCATTATTATAGTGATTCATCCCGGTCAGAAGAGGTGACAGAAACCAAAAACGCCGGCACTTACTACGTGGGCATCACGACGGCAGAAGGCGAGAGATATAATGCCACGTCCTCGGTGTTATACGATACTAACTGGAGCTTTACCGTCACCAAATCCACACCGGATGTGCCGGCGGCACCGACCTATACCAACCGGACGAAGGACAGTGTGACCCTGACCGCAATTGATGGTTACGAATACAAATGCGGTGACGGGGACTGGCAGGAGAGCAATGCGTTTACCGGTCTGACTTTGGGAACGACATACAGTTTTTACCAGCGCTTAAAGGAAACAGACAATACATATGCATCTGAGGCAAGCCCTGCGCTGACCCTTACGATAGCGGATACCTATTGCATGACGGTCACGCTGGTCATCACGCAAGCGGATGTGGTGACCAATCAGATCAATGCGCTTCCTGTACCGGCTGATGTGACGACATCGGATGAGGATGCGATCACAGCGGCCGCAGCCGCATACGAGGAGCTGACGGCAGAGCAGAAGCAGGAAGTAGCGTCCGACGCGGTGGCAAAGCTGGAAGCCGTGGAAGTCGCGCTGGCCATTACAAAGCTGCCGGCGGCGGATGCCGTGACGACAGATAATAAGGAAGATATCGAGGCGGCCAGAGAGGCCTATGACGCGTTGAATGCCGATCAGAAGGAGCAGGTCGGTACGGACGCCCTGGATAAACTGAAGCTCGCGGAAGCCATGGTGACTCTGCTCGGACTGCCGGAGGCGAGTGCCGTGACGACTGATGATAAGGAAAATATCGAGGTGGCGAGGGCGGCCTATGACGCGCTGTCTGATAGCCAGAAATCAAGTATATCTGAAGCATTATTAAAGAGGCTTACCGACGATGAAGCCAGACTCTTGATCCTGCAGGTTATAAGCGAGATCTCGGCTCAGAAGGGAAGCAGCAAAACCTATACCGGCAATGAGATCCAGTTGATAAGTGCACCGACAACAGTACTTCCCGATGGATATACCATATATTATGCAGTAATGACAACGGAGGACACGCCGGCCGAATCGGCTTATTCTACGGAAATCCCTACCGGCACCGACGCCGGAGCCTATTATGTCTGGTATAGGATCATCTGTGACGACGACCAGAATGTGATAGCATCTGGATACGTCCCGGTATCCATCAAGAAGAAAAATCCGTCTGTCAAGACGGCACCTGTCGCAAAGGACCTTACCTATAATGGAAAAGCTCAGGAGCTGGTGACAGCAGGCGCGGCATCTGAAGGTACCTTGAAGTATGCGCTGGGAGCTAGTGACAAAAACGCACCTGCGGATGAACTCTATTCCGCATCCATCCCTACGGCTACCAATGTCGGAACCTATTATGTCTGGTATAAGGTAGTAGCAGAGGGAGATTCCTTTGTCGGGAATCCCGTCTGCCTAATCGCAGTAATTGAGAAAGGGCATAATTCAACCGGAGAAAACGCGGGAACCGTAAGCTCTAATGCAGATAAGTATGTATTTGACGCAAAAAACAGCGGAAGTGTAATCGCAAATACAAAAGAAGACATCAGCGAGGCCTTCGAAGGGGTAGTCCAGTCCGACCAATATGATAAGACGGCCAAACACCGTTATGTCTCCAGCAACAAGAAGGTTGCAAAGGTATCCAAGAAGGGAATCATGACCGCCAAGAATTCCGGAGAGGTCGAGATCACTCTGGAGCAAAAGAAAAAGGGCGAGAAATGGACCAAGCTGGATGGAAGCCTACATCTCTATGTACAGAAGCCTGCGTTGGAGAAGAAGGTCACTTTAGGTGTCTCGGATAAGAATATAAATGCCTTCAATTATCTGAAAAATACCGACTATGCCCCTACGAGTTGGGTTTCCACAAAACCCGGCGTGGCCACAGTGGCAGAGGACGGTACCATAACCATATTGAAAGCAGGTTCCACTAATATCATCGCTGAGTATGGAAGCGGAAAAACCGGCACAAAGAAAAAGTACAAGATGAAGGTAAAGATCAAATAATGCCTTCCGGTAAATCAAGTTAGGAAAGGGCAGTAATCAGCCCAAACAGAAACGCAGAGGTCAAAAGGGCCTCTGCGTTTTTGATAGAGCAGGCAAACCTGTACAGACAAAACTTATATCGACTTCTGGAAGAAGGCGGTGCCAGTCTCAGGAATTTCATCTCGAATTACCGCATAAATCTGCCTGACTACCACGATCATACAAATTTCACCGGATTTGTGGCGGATGTCAGAAAATATTCGAGATCTATAGCATAAAAAATGATAAAATAAAACTAAAGAGTTTGACTGGGAACGATTCCGCCTACAATGAACTGACGGAAGATACAGCAGACTCTATTGAGAAGATTGCCAAAATCAGGATTCCACGAGACGAAAATGGAGACCGTGGACCTGCTTTTCCGGGCGGAATATACCCTGTCCCCCGGCAGCAAGGGAGATCTCAATGTGAAATACTATATAGAGCACGGCATATACGATATCATGATCATTAACTTAGCATTAGAGGAATATGATCAGACCCTTCTGGGATAGGGCACCACTTAGGTGAGCTCGGGATCTTTCCTGTAACCGCCGCCCCGTAATATCCTGCAAGGAGCATCGGGAGCCCGGCCCGGGCCTGGCTCATTTCCCTCAAATATAGATAGGTCAGGGAAATTTGTCGCTTTTGGGGCGACCAAAGAGCAATCTCCAATTGATATAATCCTTCAAGGACCGCAGAGAAAAGGACAGGGGGACAAGTCATCCCCGGCCCGGAAATGTCCGGGGAAGACGCCGGACGCCATCATTCAATTAAGCCGTAGAAAAGGACAGGAGGACAGTCATCCCCGGCCCGGAAAAGTCCCGGGAAGATGCCGGACGCATAGGGGAAAAGCTGATTCGACGGGCTTTGAAAGGCCTCTAAAGGGAATGGCCGTTCGAAATTGGGGGCTTTTTATAGTACATATTAGGATCTACAATATTGGCATAATAGGGAAAACTGAAATCCCTACCCTCAAACTTTCTGTTTTCCCTATTATGTCAATATTGTAGATCCTAATATGTACTATAAAAAGCCCCCAATCTCGAACGGGCATTCCCTTTGGAGTCCTCCCAAAGCCCGTCGAATCAGCT
>JAILQQ010000211.1 GCA_024698885.1 Lachnospiraceae bacterium
GTTAAAATTATTTTTAATACTTTTGCATAACAGACTGGCAAGTGCAGGCGCGGCAAAACCATGGAAAAAAACAGAAAACGTATCTTTCAGATCATTCAGATCGGCACGAAAACAGACCTCTTAAGCATCCTCTTTGATTTCTTTATCACAGGGGTCATTATCATAAATCTGTTCATCACGTTCTTCTCCACCTTCGATGAATCGAGACCCTATGAAAGCGTGCTGGATGCCGTTGAACTCGTTACGATCCTGATCTTTACCATCGAATATCTTTTGCGGCTCTGGACCGCAGACTATCTTTATCCGAAGGAAAAGTCACGGATAATGGCCGCCGTTCTCTTTGCGAAGTCCTTTTTCGGCATCATCGACCTTCTGACCTTTCTGCCCTATTATCTGCCCTTTGTGATCCCTACCGGTCTTGTGGCCTTCCGGGTACTGCGGGTTTTCCGGATCTTCCGCCTTTTTCGGATCAATGCGCAGTATGACGCCTTCAATGTCATTGCCGACGTTCTGAAAGCCAAAAAGGGGCAGCTTCTCGCCTCGGTATCCCTGATCCTGATCCTGATGCTGTCCTCTTCGCTCTGCATGTATTCCCTGGAGCATGAGGCGCAGCCGGAACAGTTTAAGAACGCATTTTCCGGCCTCTGGTGGTCTGTTTCCACGCTCTCCACCGTAGGCTACGGCGATATCTACCCGATCACCTTCGGCGGAAAGCTGATGGCGATCCTCATCACCTTCCTCGGCATCGGTCTCGTTGCGCTTCCCACCGGTATCATCAGCGCTGGCTTCGTGGGTCATATGAACGAGATCAATGCACGCGACAAAAGCAAAAAGTCTTCCGTCAGTTCAGAGCAGGCCCTGAATGAGGATGAAGAGGATTAGCACCGGCAGAACATAGAGCAGATACGGCTTCAGCTTTTCAGACACCCTGATCCCTTTCCCCGTATTGACCTCCTTCAGATAGTGCTTAAAACCCCATCCGAATTTTGTCACGCAGAACAGTAATATGATCAGGCCCGCCATCAGCGCCACGAAGCTGTCCAGCGCGCAGATCCGCGCCGCCGTTTGCCCCTGCCACATAAGGAAATTTAACGAACATAAATATTATACCATATCTTTCCCCTGTATTTCATGAATTGTTTTTTCGGGCTTATCCTTACAACTCGTTTTCGATGAACGGTTCGAACTCCCGGTACAGGAGGACCGCCGTGACGCGGGCGACCAGGGCAAAGCCGAAAAAGAACCAGATAAAGGCCGCCAGCGGATAATAGTCGGGAAAGGCATAGGTAAGAATAAAGGGAAGGATCGTGATCGAGAGGATCACGAGCAGATAGAGCGGTTTTTTGAAAGCAAAGTAGATACAGTGTTTGACCAGACCGGTCAATTTCCCCGGAAACACTGTCATCACAGGAAATATATAGAGTGCGATCACAAACAGGCAGACTGCGATCATCAAAAGCCCAAGCCTGAGCGTCAGAAAGAACCCGCCGAATTGTCCGCACCAGTACCATTCCAGTGCAAGAAAAGCAAAGATGAACAGAAAGAACAGAAAGGATACCGTAGCCCTTTTGAAATTGGCCTTAAAAGCGGCCGGAAATTCCCGGAAGGGGTTAACGGTATCCTTTATTTTTGACATTTTCAGGAAAGTATGACACATGGCGCTCCAGCCGGCCCCTATGGTAAAAACAGGCACCGTACAGAGCACGAACATCAGATTGCAGACAGTCAGGACAGCGATCCGCGTCATCAGACGCCCGAATGCACTGTCATTATTAAATATCCTGCCGACAAAGCCCATCCCCAGGCTCCTACAGCTTGCCGCCGGAGGTCGCGATACCTTCCACGAACTGCTTCTGGAAGATCAGGTAGATGACGACCATGGGCAGAACCGCCAAAGTCGCCGCCGCCATCATGGTCGGATAATCCAGGGCGTACTGTCCCTGCATTTTCGCAAGACCCGCAGACAGCGTCGTTGTCTCCGCCTTCGGGCATACGATCATCGGCCACATCAGATCCTTAAAGGCAAATACCGCCGTGAAGATCCCAAGCGCCACCATAGAGGAACGGGTTAACGGCATCAGGATCAGCAGAAAACGCTGCCCGACATTGCACCCGTCGATCGCCGCTGCCTCCTCCAGATCCCGGGGCAGGCCCTCATATCCGGTTTTTAAGAGATAGGTTCCAAAGGCCGTCACCAGACCCGGAAAAACAAGACCGAAGGTCGTATTGATCGCACCAAGCTTTGAAACCATGACATACTGCGGAATGATGAAGATCTGTGCCGGGATCATCATCTGCAGCAGAACCAGATAAAACAGGACCTTCTTTCCCGGAAAATTCAGACGTCCGAAGGCATAGCCCGCCATCGTCGCGGTCAGGCAGGCACAGACCACCCGGAAGAAGATCATTAACAGGGTATTCTTATATAACGTCAGGAAATTATAGGATTTCCAGACCTTTTGAAAATTCTCCCAGTGCCAGCCGTTTGCCGGAAGTATATAAAACGGCTTGACGGAGATCGCTTCCTGATTTGTCTTTAACGCGGTCAGGATCATCCAGACAAAGGGAACGATCATAATGATCACAAAAAAGATCAGGATCACATGGATGAGCACCCTTACCGACTGGTCCTTCGCATGCATGCTTTTCATCTTACGCTCCCTCCCTCCTAATTATGATAGACAAACCGTTTCTCGACCTGCTGCAGCAGTATGGTCACGATCATGATGAATACCACAAGGATCATGACAACCGCGGCACCCATGCCCTTATTCCCGTTCGTAAAGGAATATTGATAGAACAGGTAAACAATGGACTGGACCTTCGGCAGGGCCACGTTCATTTTATCCATCACCATAAACATGAGATCGAATACGGTCAGAGCCCCGATCACCCTGGTCTGTACGATAAAGAAGGTCGTCGGGCTTAAAAGCGGTACCGTAATATTCCAGAACTGCTGAAGGCCCGTAGCGCCGTCAATCTGCGCCGCCTCATAGAAATCACGGGGAATTTCCTGCAGTCCAGCCAAAAACAGCACCATGTTATAACCGATGATCGACCAGACGCCGATCACACCGATCGAGATCCAGGCGATCTTCGGATCCGAGATCCAGGCAACGCTGACATGGAACAGATTGTTGATCAGGCCAAACTGCTGATTATAAAGCCATCGCCAGACCATCGCCACGGCCGCCGGTGCGCAGACCATCGGGATGAAGAAAATCGTCCGGTAAATACTGCGCCCCCGCATTTTCCGGTTCAGGAAAACCGCTAACATCAGGGCGATCGCGATGGAAAAGGGCACCTCGATGATAGCGTACTTAATGGTATTCCAAAGTGACTGCCAGACCTCGGCATCCGCAAACAGCTTCTGAAAATTCTTTAGTCCGATAAATGTATTGCCCTTTCCGAAATCTCCTGTCTTGCAGAGGGACTGCCAGATCGTACTGAAGACCGGATAAAAGTTTAACACAGTCAGTCCGATCATGGTGGGCGCGACGAAAGCAAGCCCCCACAGGGCTTCCTTCTTCTGAGCAGGTGACTTTTTCTTTTTCATGCGCACTCTCCCGCCTTTTTTAAAATTCGATAGTGAACGCCGGCAGCGCCAACGTTCACTATCGTTTATTGTTACATTATATTATACCCTATACCCGGGTTTTCCGCTTTTTTACTCGTTCGCGATAGCGTCTCTGATGATCTTCGCGGCATTGTCGCAGGAGGTAGCCATTAACTCAACATCCTCCGGATTCTGCCATGCATCGAGGAACGCACCGGTCTGTCCGATCGCATCCTCCCAAACCGTCGTATTTCTGGTATAAGGACGGAAGTATAAGCTTCCTTCTGCCTCAACACGATCGAAAGCGGAAACATCCATGCCCTCAAACGCATTCGAGAACTCTTCGGAAACGCCCTTGAAGCCGGCCATGGTAACACCTAACTCAGCCTGCTTAACCTGCATATCCTTGGAGCAGAAGTGAGCGATCAGGCTGTAGCAGGCAGCGGGATCTTCCACGTCAGCCGCGGCAGCCCAGCCAAGTCCGTTGTAGCAGGACCAGCGCTCGCCTGCATCGCAGGAGCCGTTGCCGTTCACATCAGCGTAAGGCAGCATTGCCCACTTATAGTCATCATGGCTTTCAGCCGTATAGAAGGAGTTGATCATCCAGGAACCCTGTGTGATCATACCGACCAGATTCGACTGGAACAGAGAATCCGTACCGGTCTCGGCTACGATATCCTGCGGAGCCGCAACGGTCAGGATCTTACGCATCATTTCCATGCCGGCCTTGCCTTCTTCGGAATCGATCGTGGTATCCTTATGATCGTCGGTCACGACCTGCGCGCCGTAATCATAAACGATGTTGTACCAGCCGTCCTGGTTATTGGAGGTGTTGATCGCATAGCCGTAAACGCCGTCAGCCTTGCCTGCTTCCGTGATCGCCTTGGCAGCCTCATAAACATCTTCCCATGTCCAGTCATCGGTCGGGGTATCTACGCCGTACTTGTCAAAGATCGCCTGGTTGTAAAGAAGAGCGATGGTATCATGATCCTTCGGAATCGCATACTGATGGCCGTCGGAGTTATAGAGCTCAACAATGCCTTCATAGTAGTTGCCAAGATCCATGTTCGGGTCATTTGCGATAAAGTCGTCCAGATTCAGGATCAGATCGTTCTCCATATACATCTGGGCCGTATTGGAATGCATCCAGAACACATCGGGCATTTCTCCGCCTGACGCACCTGCCTCTAACAGTGTCCAGTAGTTGTTCCAGTCAATAACATCGATGTTTACCTTCACGCCGGAGGTAGCTGTCCACTCGTCAGCAATCTCCTGCAGGCCCGCTAACTGGTTATTATCCCAGATATTAACCGTGATAGCGTCCACCGAGAAGGAACCGGCCGGAGCCGCACCGCCGTCATCTGAAGCCGGCGCCTCTGCCTCAGCAGCCGGAGCCGCGTCCGCTGTACCGGTAGCAGCCGGAGCCGCGCCGCATGCCGCCAGAGATAACGCCATGGCAGCCGTCATGAATAATGCCGTTAATTTTCTCAGTTTCATAAAATCCTCCTTTTTTGAAAACTTTGTTTTATTCCAGAACGTACAGGATCGACGCGAAGTCGCCTCCTATACGATTCAGGTCGTCCCGGGAGACCAGGATGCCGGCGTGCATCAGCTCGTCTCCGTACGCGTCGTAGGCGCGCTTTTCCGTACCTGTCGGTACCTCCATATATTTGCCCATCGCTTCCGCAAAGCCGCCGTCGCTGCGAAGCTCATAGGTCACATGATAACGCTTCCCGGGGTTTAAGCCTGTCAGTCTGAACCTGAGCCAGGAACCGTTCACCCGGGTCAGCCTCTGGAAGAACATGGCGATCGCCTGTTCCTTATCCTGCGAGACCACGATCCATCCGGCATCGTTCCCCTCGAAGGGATTCAAAAGCCTGTAAAAATCTCCGTCGATCTGGATCAGGCGGCGGTATTTCTTCATAAATTCGATCTGCTTCTTCACCTCGGCAAATTCCTCCTCCGAAATGAGGTTCAGATCAAGCTCGTAGCCGAAGGTTCCGAAATACGCCACATTGGCTCTGGTCGAAATCGGCGTTGTGCGGAAGGCCTGGGCGTTTGGCACCGCGGATACATGGGAGCCCATGCTGACGATCGGATAGACTAAAGAAGTCCCGTACTGGATCTTCACCCGCTCCGCGGCATCCGTATCGTCACTGCACCATGCCTGGGGCGCGAAATACAGAAGTCCCGGATCGAACCTTGCGCCGCCGCTTGCACAGGATTCAAAAAGGATATCCGGATGATCGGCGATCAGTCTCGTATATAAGCTGTAGGTCCCCAGGATATACCGGTGCATGAATTCCCCCTCATGCTCGGGGGAAAGAGCCTTTCCGAAGGGCTCGCTCATGGGACGGTTCATATCCCATTTAATATAGGAAATACGGGAGGTATTCAGAACCTTTGAGATCATCTCATA
>JAILQQ010000240.1 GCA_024698885.1 Lachnospiraceae bacterium
GGGTGTGGAAACGCCGAAGAAATTTGACAGGGATACCCTTGACGGGATCCTGAAGCTTCTTGCGGATGAGGACAGCAGAGAATACGGCATCATTCTGCGGGCCAAAGGGATCGTTCCCGCCGGAGACGGAAAGGGCTGGCATGAGTTTGACCTGACGCCGGGCGAATATGAGATCCGGGAATGCGGCGCGGACTATACAGGCAGGCTCTGCGTGATCGGCTCGGAGCTTAGAGAGGATAAGGTAGCGGCACTGTTCGGAATCGGATAAGGATACTATTATGGCAAAAAAAACAAAAGAGATCCCGGTCTATTTTTTCGCCGGTTTTTTAGAAAGCGGCAAGACAAGCTTTATTCTGGAGACCCTGAAGGAAGAGCAGTTTCAGGACGGCCTGAAAACGGTTTATATCCTCTGCGAGGAGGGTCTGGAAGAGATCCCCGGGGAGATATTAAAGAAGAACCGGTTTATTGTCCGTGAGATCGAAAACGAGGAGGATATGACGGAGCAGTTATTCCTCGAGATCGACAAAAAGGACCGGCCGGACCGGGTCGTGATCGAGTTTAACGGAACCTGGGATCCGGATTCGCTGATGGAAAAGCTGCCGGATCACTGGCTGATCGCGGAGGGGATCACGACCATCGACGCCTCGACCTATGAGGATTATCTGAACAATATGAAGCAGATGATGACGAGGCAGTTTACCTATGCGGATCTCGTCCTGTTTAACCGCTGCAGCGAATCGATGAACCTGCCCTCTTATAAGCGGACGGTGCGCGGGCTTAACCGTCAGGCGCAGATCCTTTTTGAGATGACGGACGGCACGATTAATAACAACGTGAAAGAGGAGCTGCCCTATGACATGAACGCGTCGGAGATCCGGGTGGAGGATGACGATTTCGGCATCTGGTATATCGATACCTTTGAAAACCTGGACGCATATATCGGCAAAACGGTATCCTTTAAGGGCGTCGTGCGAAAGTCGATCCGCGGGATACCGTCTGATACCTTTGTGCCGGGACGCTTCGCGATGACCTGCTGCGCTGAGGATATCCAGTTTTTCGGCTTTCCCTGCCGGTACGAAAAGACGCAGGAGCTGAAGGAACGGGAGTATGTCAACGTGACGGCCCGGATCGATAAGGAGATGAACAAAAGGTTTGGCCAGGAAACGCCGGTGCTCTATGCGGAAACGGTAACGCCTGCGGAACCGCCGAAGGAAAAAGTGATCTATCTGATCTGAAAAAATAAAAATTAACTCTTGACAGAGAGGCAATGCTTTGTTTATCATAGTGGCAACCGATGACGGAGAGTGAGTACCTCTTTACCGAGCAGGGATTTCTCTAAAGCCGCTTTTGCAGGGCCTAAGAGAAGCAAGCGAGTCGCAGACGGTGGAAGTGCGATATGCAGGTTCAGGATCGAAGGGACCGGAAGAGTCCTGAGATCGGCGCGGAGGCGTTGAGAGATGCCGATGCAGCAGGGGAATGGACTCCTGAGGGCGAACGGAAATCCCGGGTTTGCGAGAAGATCCGCAACGGGAGAGTATGTGAGACGGAGAAGGCGCTCCGAAAACAAAGGCCGGCGTATGATGGTACGCGTTGAGTGGGCATATCGAAGGATATGTCAAGCCGGGTGGCACCGCAGGAAATAATATCCTGTCCCAGCAATTGGAAGAATTGCGGGGATGGGATTTTTTTATGGACAAAGAGAGACAGATCAGACTGACAAAACGATGGCGATGAAAGAAAAAACAGAAGCGCACGATCTGCAAACAGATTGGCGCAAAAAGAGGAATTGATCCGGTCAGAAAACAACAGTGCAATATATAAAAAAGTGAATTGACGAAAGGAGTTATCATCATGTTAAACATAAAGAGAGAAATGAAGAACATCGCGGCAGCAGTTATTTCGGCAGCTATGCTGATTGGCCTTACGGCCTGCGGCGCACCGGCCGGTGCAGGGACAACGCAGCCTGCGCAGGAAACGGAGCAGGGCTCTGCCGCGGACAGACAGGTATATAAGATCGGCATCTGTAACTACGTGGACGATGCTTCCTTAAACCAGATCGTCGAAAATATTGAGAACCGTCTTGCACAGCTGGGAAACGAGAACAACGTAACCTTTGAGGTCGCCTACGATAACTGCAATGCTGACGCAAACGTCCTTTCCCAGATCGTCGCGAACTTCCTAAACGATGGAGAGGATCTGATGATCGGCGTAGCGACCCCCGTTGCGATGGCCATGCAGGCCGCGACCGAGGACAACAAGGTTCCCGTCGTATTCGCGGCGGTTTCCGATCCCATCAGCACGCAGTTAGTCGACTCCTTTGAGGCCCCCGGGTCCAATATCACGGGAACCTCCGACAAGCTCAATACGGAGTCGATCATGAACCTGATGCTGACACTGAATCCGGAGATGAAAAAGGCGGGTCTTCTGTATGATATCGGACAGGATTCTTCCACCACCGCGATCGCGGAAGCGAAGGCCTATTTAGAGGAGAAGGGCGTGGAAGTCGTTGAGAGGACCGGAACTACGGTGGAGGAAGTGACGCTTGCGGCGCAGACCCTGATCAATGATGGAGTGGAGGCAGTCTTTACGCCTACCGACAATACGGTTATGACCGCGGAGCTTTCGATCTATGAGTTGTTTGCCGAGGCAGGCATCCCGCATTATACCGGCGCCGATTCCTTTGCCTTAAACGGCGCGTTCCTCGGCTACGGCGTCAATTACGCGGACCTCGGAAAGAAGACGGCCGAAATGGCTGCGGATATCCTCTTAAACAGCCTGGATCCCGCTGCTACGCCGGTGGAAACCTTTGATAACGGTATCGCGACGGTCAATACGGAGATCTGTGAGCAGTTAGGCCTTTCCTTCGATGATGTCAAGGCAAAGTTCGAACCCCTCTGCAGCGAGGTCAAGAGCATTGAGACCGCGGAAGAATTTGAGTAACGTTTCACACAGGAGAATACTTCCATTATGCTGAATCTTTTTCAGACGGCCCTGGAGCTGGGCCTGATCAGTTCCATAACGGTACTGGCTTTATATTTAAGCTACAGTATGTTAAATGTCTGCGATCTGTCCACCGACGGCGCTTTTACCTTAGGGGCCTGCGTCGGGGCGGTGGTCGCGATCGCGGGCCATCCGCTTCTGTCCATTCCGGCGGCGATGCTTGCGGGCGTCGCCTCCGGTTTTGTTACGGCGCTTCTGCAGACGAAAATGGGGATCGACAGCCTGCTTGCGGGCATTGTTGTAAATACGGGCCTTTATTCGATCAACATCGCGGTCATGGGAAATTCCTCCCTCTTAAACATGAATAAGACAGACACGGTTTTTTCGGGACTGAAGGAGCTCCTTTCGGGAACGCCCCTTGCGGAGCAGTATAAGCTGATCATCGCGCTTCTTGCGGTGCTGATCATCTGTACGCTTCTGATCCTGTTGCTTCGCACGAGACTGGGACTTGCGATCCGGGCCACCGGCAATAATCTTGCCATGGTGCGATCTTCCTCGATCAACACCTCGGTGATCACGATCATCGGGCTCTGCGTATCCAATGCCTTTACAGGCCTTTCCGGCTGTCTGCTGGCGCAGTATAATAAGTCCGTGAATATCGATATCGGGACGGGAATGCTGACGATCGCGCTAGCGTCTCTTTTGATCGGGAGAATGTTTTTCCGCAAACGGGGAACTGCCTTCGGCGTGCTCGGCGCGGTGCTCGGCGCCTGCGTTTTCCGCGTGATCTATACGCTGGCGCTTCGCTTCAATATGCCGGCGTATCTGTTAAAGCTGATCTCCTCTGTGATCGTGATCGCCGCGATCAGCGGGCCGTATTATCAGTCGAAGTATGCCGCGGAGTGCAAACGCCGCCTCGCAAGACAATCTCTTTTAGAACCTTTGGCGCAGGAAAGCGGGGAGGGCCGGAATGTCTGAGAGTATGCTGTTGATCAATCATATCCGAAAGACCTTCGGGATAGGAACAATCAATGAAAAGAAAGCGATCAGAGATCTGTCTCTTGACGTCAAACGGGGAGATTTTATTTCGATCATCGGATCAAACGGAGCCGGAAAATCCACGCTGCTAAACGCGGTCTCCGGGGTTTTTCTGACTGACGCCGGCACGATCACCTTAGACGGGACGGATATCACGGAAATGCCGGAGCATAAGCGCGCCAGATCCATTGGGAGGCTCATGCAGGATCCGTTAAAGGGGACAGCGCCTCTTATGAGCATAGAGGAAAATCTGTTCCTTGCTTCCTCCGAAAAGGGATGGCTCGGCTCCATTTCAAAGCAGAACCGCGAGGAATTCAGAGAGAGGTTAAAGCTGCTCGGCATGGGTCTTGAGGATAGGATGAAGCATCCGGTGGGACTTCTCTCCGGCGGCCAGCGGCAGGCCTTAACGCTCCTCATGGCAACCTATCATCCGCCAAAGCTCCTTTTGCTGGACGAGCATACCGCGGCGCTTGATCCGGCTACGGCCGAAAAGGTGATCGAACTGACGAAGGAGATCGTTTCGAAAAACGCCATCACCTGCCTCATGATCACCCATAATATGCAGTCGGCTTTGGAGCTTGGAAACCGGACGATCATGATGGACAAGGGTGACATCATCTATGATGTGGAAGGCGAAGAGAGAAAAAAGGTGACGGTGGAGGACCTCCTGACAAGGTTCAGAGAGGTGACCGGAAAAGCCTTGGATAACGACAGGATGAGATTATGAAAAGAGATACGGATTTACGAAGATTACTGGAGCAGATCGACAGAAGAAGCTACCCGGCCTATAAACAGACGGCCGGGAGCTATGCTTTTTCCGACTATATCCTGACGATCGACCATGTGCAGGGAGATCCCTTCGCGGCGCCCTCGCATATCACCGTCAGGGTTTCCGGCAAGACCGCCGGTTTTCCGGCGGAATACTATGAAAAGAAGCATCGGCGCATAGCCCTGCAGGATTATCTGTGCAGGCGTTTTAACCGTGCCGCCGGCCAGTATGATCAGAAGGCGAAGGGCTCCGGCAAAAGCGGTGCCATCGATACCTGCCGGCCGGGCCAGGAGATCCTCGAGCGGACGGCCTGCCATATCGATCCGGCTTCCGGAGATATCTTCTACCGGCTTCATATCGGCTTCCCGGCCAACGGCCGGACGATCAACGCAAAGGAGCTGATCCGGATGCTGTTTGAGTATCTGCCAAACTGTGTCAGACAGGCGCTTTTGATCAGTGCCAATATCAGAGCCGACCTGGAAAACGCGATCTTTCTTTCGGATGACCAGCATTATATCCGCGAGGAATTAAAAAAGAGGGATCTCTGTGCTTTCGTGGCAGACGGCGCGATATTGCCGCGCAGAACCGGCGTAGCGAAAACGCCGATGAAGGACGCAGTCCCGTTTGAATCCCCGGAATCCCTCCGTGTCACGATGGAGCTGCCCCATAAGGGAAGCATAACGGGAATGGGGATCAAAAACGGCGTGACCCTTATCGTTGGCGGCGGCTATCACGGAAAATCCACGCTTCTTTCGGCGCTTGAGTTAGGCGTTTACGATCATATCGCCGGTGACGGGCGCGAATATGTGATCACCGATGAAACCGCCGTAAAGATCAGGGCGGAGGACGGCCGGAGCGTGCACGGAACGGACATCTCGCTGTTTATCAATCATCTGCCGGATAACCGCAATACCCGGAAATTCTTCACGGAGGACGCCAGCGGCTCCACCTCTCAGGCCGCCAATGTGATGGAGGCGGTGGAGAGCGGCGCAAAGCTTCTGCTGATCGATGAGGATACCTGCGCGACCAACTTTATGATCCGGGATGAACTGATGCAGAAGGTCATCACGAAGGAACAGGAACCCATTACGCCGTTTATCGATAAGATCAGGCCTTTTTCGACACAGTGCCATGTCTCGACGATCCTGGTGGCGGGAAGCTTCGGCGCGTATTTTGAGCTGGCGGATACCATCCTTCAGATGGACTGTTACCGCCCGGTAGATATTACGGAGAAAGCCAAGGAAGCGGCAAAGGAGTATCCTTCCCTGGTAAGCAGGGAGGAGACGCTTTCCCTGTCTTCATCAGGACGGATCCCGACGCTTTCGAGGCGCTTTGAGCTAAACGGCCGTATCAAAACAAAAACGTTAGGGGTCGATGGCTTTTGCATCGATCATGAAACCGTTGAGCTGCGCTATGTTGAACAGCTGGCGGAGAGCGGACAGTCCTCCGCCTTAAGCCATGCGCTCCTGTATGCCATGCGCCATGAATTTGACGGTAAAAAAGATCTTCGGGAGATCGTCTCGCATATCGTTTCTGTGATGGAAGAAAAGGGCGTGGACGCGCTTTCGGAGGGAAGCTATGTGGCGGAGGGCCTTTCTTATGTCCGGCCCCAGGAGCTTTTTGCCTGTCTGAACCGGTGTCGGTTTATATACTATTCAGAAGCGGTCACTTTGTGATATAATAATTAAAACACGATCCGCAGGCGGATCGGCGCAGACAAGGAAATGATTCGGTCGGAAAACCGACCGAATCGGCATGAACGGGTTCATGCCTAAGCGCACGATCCGCAGGCGGATCGGCGCAGACAGGGAAGTGCCTATGAAACAGGATCACAGCCAGCTTCATATGGAATTCATCAGGGAGATCGATATCAGACCCTTTTCGATGCAGAGACTCAGGGAAGCCTTCAGCATGATCGCGTATTACCATCATATCTGCGGCGTGGAGGCGGAGCTGATCGGTCGCTTCCGCCTTTCGGAAAACAAGAAGGATATTGTTCTTTATGAGAACGGAAACGTCCCGACAGGAGAACCCCTGCGTTTCGCGTTTGATAAAAAAGATCACCGCAATGTGATCTTCTATATTTATCCGGCAGAGGGACCCTTTACCGAGGAGGACAGAAACGAGTTAATGCTCTATTCTTCTCTGGGCGCCATGTACATCGACCTGATGCATCTCGAAAACGAACTGTATTATGGAGAGGAAAATCAGGAGTCTCTTTCCCTTCCGAACGCTTCCGGGTATCTCAGACAGGTGACGGAGCTTATGGCGTATGATGTGCCGCTTTACGGCTACAGCGCCTTTTATTTCAATCTGAAGGATTTCGGCGAGATCAATAAGCGGTACGGGCGCGCGGCGGGAGATGATATCCTGGTGCTTTACGGGAAGAAGCTCAAGGCCTTTCTTCTGGATGCTGAAGCGCCTTCGGAAAACCGAAAAGAGCTTGCCGGGCATCTGGGCGGCGATAATTTTATGGCGTTGATCCGGAAGGAAAGACAGTTAGCCTTTATTGATTTCCTTTCTGAAGTGGAGATTGAAATGGAGCTTGATGGTGTGCGGCAGAGCTTTCCAATCTCCGCGACCATCGGCGTCTGGGATATCCGCTCTGATGTCGCGGATCCGGGAGAGGTGGTAAGCCGGCCGTCGATCGCGCTGAATCAGGCGAAGAATGTTCTTCACCAGTCCGTCGCTTATGCCACGGATCTTCTGTTCAAACAGATCAGCAGACAGCGGGAGGTTTTGAAAAACTACGAAACGGCACTGGAAAATGAAGAGTTTGTGGTATATTACCAGCCGAAGGTCGACTCCCGGACGGGACGCCTCGTGGGGGCGGAGGGCCTGGTGCGCTGGATCCATGACAATGAACTGATCTCACCGGGCATCTTTATCCCGGCGCTTGAGGAGAACGGGAAAAGCCTGGATATCGATTACTATGTGCTGCGGCATGCCTGTGCGGATATCAGCCGGTGGGTCCGGGAGGGCTACGACCCGATCCCGGTTTCTGTGAATTTCTCGCGTAAGGATCTCAAGGAGAAGAGGTTAGCGGAAAATATCAATCGGATCATAGAGGAATCCGGGATCGATAAGAAGCTGATCGAGATCGAGCTGACGGAAACAGTCGATACGGAGGAGCATGGCGTTCTGTCCGACTTTATCAGCAAGCTGTACCGCATGGGGATCATGACCGCGATCGATGATTTCGGCAGCGGCTATTCTTCTCTTTCCACCCTGCGGGAATTTCAGGTGCATACCCTGAAGATCGACCGGTCCTTTGTTAATACCGATGACTTTTCCTGGAAGGATGAGATCATTCTGAAGGATATCATCCATATGGCCGAGGAGCTGGGGATGGATGTGCTCTGCGAGGGCGTCGAGCGGATCGACCAGCTGACGTTATTAAACAGTGTCGGCTGCTATGTGATCCAGGGCTTTTATTATGACAGGCCGCTTCCATGCGGAGAGTTTGAAAAAAGACTGAAAGAGAAGATATATAAAAAACGATAGGAAAGCAAAATGGCAAAGCTTTACTTTTATTACGGCGCCATGGGGGCCTCAAAGACCGCGCAGGCGATCATGACGAAATACAATTATGAGGAAAAGGGACAGAAGGCGCTTCTTGTCAAGGCGGATCTGGATAAACGCGATGATGACGGCGGCAGAAATATGATCCGGTCCCGGGTGGGGCTTGAGCTTGAGTGCGAGCTTCTGTCACGGATCTGTACCTGGGAGGCGGAAAGGCTCTCTTCCTATGATGTGATCATCGTGGACGAAGCGCAGTTTGCCACAAAGAAAGAGGTCGAGAGACTCAGCGACATCGTGGATTTCTATAAGGTCCCGGTGATCTGCTTCGGGCTTCGGGCGGACTTTCTGGGAAACCTGTTTGAGGGCAGCCAGGCGCTCCTTGCTCTGGCGGATAAGATCCTGGAGATCAAGACCATGTGCTGGTGCGGCAAAAAAGCCATTATGAACGCCCGCTTTGACGAGAACGGGATCATGCGCGAGGGCGCCCAGATCGTGCTCGGCGCCAATTCCAGCTATACGGCGCTCTGCCGAAAGCATTGGAAGCAGGGACTACTGTTCGGTCCCGAGCCACGCACTCCGTTGCGTGGCTGCGGGCCGATGCTTTGAGTGATTGGCTGGGAGAGCTTGGATTTAATAGTTGAAAGATTTGCAAAAGCATGCTAGACTATAAAAGGTGCCTGGGAGTATAGCTCAGCTGGGAGAGCGTCCGCCTGACACGCGGGAGGTCACGGGTTCGAGTCCCGTTGCACCCACTGGATCAAAGGACCGCAAATATCGAGAAGATCGGTGTTTGCGGTTTTTTCTATAAAGAGAGGATCTGCCGGAAGGATCGGCGCAGTCGGTTCCAGGGAAATGATCCGGTCAGGAAACCTGACCGGATCGGCATGAACAGGTTCATGCCTAAGCGCACGATCTGCAAGCGGATCGGCGCAGACAAGGAGGGAAGCGTATGGAGAAAAAAAGTAAAAAGCCGTTGATCATCGTTCTGATCATCCTCGGTGTTGTTGTGCTCGGCATTGTCGGGCTGTTCATCCTCGGCTCAGGAGATGACGGGGAAGAAAAGTTAGCGGCCCAGACCGAGGAAGCAGCCGCCGAACCGGCGGATGCCGCCACAGAGGCGGATACCGTTTCGAAGGAGGGTACCTTCACTAAAAAGAGCGGTTCGCTTGGGGGTTCTTCTTCCCAGAACGGCGGCGAGACCTGGACGGTCATGGTCTATATGTGCGGGACGGATCTGGAAAGCGCAAACGCGTTTGCCACGATAAACCTGGCGGAAATGCTCGATGCGGAGAAATCCGATCAGGTCAATATCCTGGTGGAAACCGGCGGTACGAAGGAATGGACTATCAATGAGTTTACGGATGAGTTTAAAGAGTTTAAGGGGATCGATCCGAAGTCGCTCAGCTATTACCATGTCGTGGAGGAGGATCTCATTTTGGAAAACACGCTGCCGCTTGCTTCCATGGGTGATCCGGATACGCTGCGGGATTTTATTGTCTGGGGCTCGGAGGTGTACCCTGCGGATAAATACATGCTGATCTTTTGGGATCACGGCGGCGGTTCCGTATTCGGCGTCTGTATCGATGAGCTGCATAACGGGGATACCCTGACGCTTGCGGAGATAAAGGAGGCGGTATCGGGCGCTGATGTTCCCTTAGAAGCCGTGGGATTTGACGCCTGTCTGATGGCGAGCCTTGAGACGGCAGAGGCGCTGCAGGGCTATGGCCATTATATGATTGCTTCGCAGGAAGTCGAGCCCGGCACCGGCTGGAGTTATGATAACTTTTTGTCCTATCTGAGTCAGAATCCGGATACGGACGGCCTGGCGCTCGGCAAGCAGATCGCGGACAGCTATATGAATAAATGTAAAGAATATGAGACGGATGAACTGGCCACGCTTTCTGTTACCGACCTGACAAGGATCCCGGCTCTTTCGGCGGTTTACAAGAGCTATTCCGGGGAATTCCTGCTTTCCGCCCAGGATACGTCAGATTTTCAGGCAGTTTCCCAGGGTGCCGTGAGAGCGGAAAACTACGGCGGCAATACGGATTCCGAGGGATATACGGATATGGTGGATCTGGGAGATCTGGTCGCCCAGACCGGCAGTATCCTGAGCATGAATGCCGCTAACGTGACGGGAGCGCTCCGGGATGCCGTCTGTTATGAGGTTCACGGTGAAAACAGAGCAAATTCCAACGGTCTTTCCGTATTCTATCCGCTGTATATTGACGACGACGTTATCGGCCTGTATGCGGATACAACGGATAATACAGCGTTTATCGAATTTGCGAGCATCATGAACGGCGACTGGGATTCCGCGGAATGGGAGAAGGCCTGGGAGGAGGCCTACGCGACGCCGCAGAGTACGGAAGGAAAATATGATGAATTATTTAACAACGGGGAAAGCGTTATCACGGAGTATGTGCCCGAAGAGGGAGGAGGCTTCTTTGAGTCGATAAGCAATCTGCAGCCGATCCAGAAGGAGGACTACAAGCTTGAGTTTGAGCAGAGCTTTGATGAAGACGGATTTTTGCAGATAGAGGTGACTTCCGGCCTTGATATCCTTCAGGATGTGAGCTTTGAGCTTTATTATGAGGAGCCGGATACCGGTGAGTATCTGTATATGGGTTCCGACAACAATCTGTACGGCGATTATGAGACCGGTATCTTTACGGATAATTTCGAAGGCGCGTGGATGACGGTCGGCGATGAGTTCGTCTACGCGGAGCTGATCGAACAGAACGAGGACTATAATCTGTATACAATCCCCATTCTTTTAAACGGTGAGGAAATGAACTTAAGGGCCGTTTATGACTATGACGAGGAAGCCTACAGCATCCTCGGCGTCAACGAGGGTATCGATCCGGAGACCGGCCAGAGCGGAAGGGATATCAAACAGCTGAAGAACGGGGATAAGGTGGAGTTCCTGTTTGATCTCTATGATCCCGAAACCGATGAAGAGGAGATGATCCCCATCGGAGAGATCACCTGGAGCAGTGATACGATCATGGAAGATACCTATATGGATGATGACCGTTTCCTGTATATGTTTAAGCTTGAAGATATCTTCGGAGATGTCTACTACAGTGACGCGGTCTATATGGAGATCGCGGACGGCGAAATATATGCCTATGAGCCGTAA
>JAILQQ010000242.1 GCA_024698885.1 Lachnospiraceae bacterium
ACAAGACCGGCGATAATGGGCTTCTTTATAATATCCATTATCCCGTCAACCCTGAGAAAGTCGGCAAAACCGCCCACGATTACGCAGGAGTACTGCAAAAGAAAATTGATGTTATGGAGTATTAAAAAATGAATAAACCTAAGAGGATTCTTTATCACTACTCGGTTGATTCCTATCAATCCGGTGAAAAACTGATCAATGATTTTAAGAAACAATATCGCTTCGCAGAGCCTTTCGTATTAGCTCTGCAGAGAGGAAAGGAATGCTTTTGGGGGACTTTCTTTGCCGCAATGTCCTACTCCAGGGAATTATGTGCTTTGGGATTACGAAAGCATGAGAATTATATCAAAGATGCCGTGGAAGGTATTTTTGAGTATATCCGAATCACCGAATTTCCGAGCTCCTCGGCAAGTCGTGTAGGATGTGTCTATTACTGCGAATCGAAAGATGAGGCCCTTCAATACCTGAAAGATGATTGCATTGATAACGGCGATTTCACGGTCGATCAGGTCAGGCTCCTCGAAGTGGAAGTGGATGAAAAGACGGTGTATAAATATGACCAGGCTTTTTTCAACGAGGCCAGCGATATCATGGAAGAAAGTCGCGACTTAGAACGCGTTATGGAACTTGCAAGGAGTTATTATTCGCTGGAGCGCAGCGATCATCCGCTGATAGAAGTTTTGGCATACGGGGATAATCATATAGTCAGGGAAATTCCGGTAGAATAGAGGAGTGTCGGTGTCACCCCCAAAAGAGTGAATCGGAAAGAGCCGGAAGGACATAAGAAAGGAATCCGCCATGATATTTGAAGAAAAAGAGATCCGTTTGAAAGATGGCAGGACCTGTATCCTGCGTTCCGTCCGTCGTGAAGATGCCGCCGATATGATCGAATACCTTCGCACCGTATCCGGAGAAACGGATTTTTTACTGCGAAATGCCGATGAAGTCACCTATACCATCGAAGGAGAAGGTGATATTCTGGAAAACAAGCGAAACGCCCCTGGAGAGCTTATGATGGTTGCGGAAGCAGATGGCATTGTGGCCGGCAATTGCGGCATCGTATCCAGAGGAAATCTGCGCCGGGTCCGTCACAGATGCGGTTTTGCCATCGCCCTGAAGCAGGAATATTGTGACGCCGGTCTTGGAACCGCAATGATGGAATATGCACTGTCTCTGGCCAGGGAAATGGGCTACGAACAGGTGGAGCTGGAAGTTGTCGATGGTAATGACCGGGCCAGACATGTCTATGAAAAAATGGGATTTCGGGAGTCGGGCAGAGTGCTCCGGTCCCTGAAATATGACGATGGAAGCTACCGGGATGAGATCAGCATGGTGAAACTTTTCGATTAGAGAAGGAGGTTAACATGTCCCATCGAAAATCCGTAAAGCCAATCTATTCCATGTGCGTGCAGCCGTCCTTTATCATCGGGACCAACAATGAGGACGGCTCCGCCAATTTCGCGCCCATCACCTGGGTGAGTGCCACCGATGGAGGAGAAGGTGAATATCTACTGGTCATCAGCATGTTCGGGACGAAAAGGACCAAACAGAACGTGATCCGCACCGGGATCTTCAGCGCCAATCTGGTCAGTACCGACATGCTCCCGCTGATGGATTATTTCGGCCTTAAGAAATCTGCCGAAAGCAGCGGGAAAACGATCGAATATACTGTGGTGCGGGGAGAGGTTCTGGACGTCCCGGTGCTGGACGCGAGCAGATGGGTATATGAATGCGAAGTGGTACAGAGCGTCCAAACGGGAAAATCGACCACGTTCTTTTGCAGGATCCGAAACGTCCAGATGGATGAGAGGCTCGATCCGGAGGATACCTTTGACGTGGATCTGATGGTCCTGGATCCCGTCATATATTCCGGAAGATACCACTGCCTGGGACAGAGCCTGGGAAAGATCGGAGATCACTTGCCTTAGTAACGACGAAAAGAAACGGGAGAAGGATATGGCACACACGAAAAAAATAGTACTGCTGCACTCGAATGACATGCACGGAGATTTCCTGGCAGAGGATGTGGACCGGAAGCTCATCGGCGGCGTTTCCATGCTGTCCGGCTATGTCAATCAGGTTCGGAATGAAGAGCCCAACACCCTGTATTGTATAGCGGGAGACATGTTCCGGGGCTCCGTCATTGACAGTGAATTCAAGGGGCTGTCCACCATCGAGATCATGAATATGCTGGCCCCCAACATCGTTACCATCGGCAATCACGAGGTGGACTACGGCCTGGCGCATCTGCTTTTCCTGGAAAAATGCGCCAAATTCCCCATCATCAATGCCAATCTCTATATCAAAAACAACCACGCCCATATGTTCAGCCCCTATCACATCTTCGAGATGGATGGCATGAAGATCCTCTTCATCGGGATCCTGACGGAAGAGGTGATGGCCAAGGCCAAAACAGAAGGGTTGGTGGGTACCTTTGTAGATGTGGAGGACGCTGCCACGGAGGTGGAGCGGATCTGCAATGCCCACAATTCCGTGGACATCGATCTGACGGTGCTGCTGACCCACATCGGCATTGATGCGGACCGGAAGCTGGCACAGATCCTGGATCCGGCCAGCGGCGTGGATGTCATCATCGGCGGCCATTCTCATACCTTCATGGAAGCACCGGAGGTGGTGAACGATATTCTCATCGTCCAGGCGGGCACCGGAACGGACCAGATCGGGCGCTTCGATCTGACGGTGGATACGGACGAAAACCGTGTGGTGGATTACAGATGGCGTCCGGTTCCCATCGATTCGGAGCATTGTCCCACAGATCCGGAGCTGGAGCGCCTCATCGAGGAATATAAGCTGCAGACGGATGAAAAATACGGCCGCGTCGTCACCAGATTTATGAGAAAACTGACACATCCGTCGAGAAATCAGGAGACGGAACTGGGGGCTGTTTTTGCGGACGCCCTGGGGGAGAGCCTGGGAGTGGATCTCTTCCTCTGTGCCTCCGGAAGCATCCGGAGTACGGAGCTGGGACCCATCGTCATGCTGGGCGATCTCATGACCTGTTATCCTTACAATGACACGCTGCATTTGTTTGAAGTAACCGGCGCACAGCTCAAGGAGATGATCCGCTACATGCTGCGGGACGGCGTCTGGGCGGGGGAGCATACGGAGTTCTATCAGCTCTCAAAGGGATGGAAGGTGGTTTACCGGAAGGCCTCTCACGACTTTGCCGAGTTTTCCAAAGACGGCCGGGAGATCGACGATTCCGACAGGTATTCCGTGGCCATGGAAGGCTTCCATTTCAAGAATCTTGGGGACATTTTCCATGTGGATCCCGAGGAGATCTTCGCCAACAAAAAGCCTCGTGTCATCGGTACCGCTTCCCGGACGGTGATCGAAGAGTATCTCGCCGAGCACAACCGGCTGGACCATCATATGGGGGAAAGGCTGATCGTCCTGGAAATATAGTTACTCTTTCAAAAAATAATAGTTTCCTGTAAAATGAAAATAATATCATAGTATTTTTTGTCTATGCAGGCTCCGAAAATGGGGGGAGTTTCTATGGGGGAAGAAGGTAAGCTGCAACAGACTCCGGAGAAGGGGGAAAAGCAAAGGAAAAAACTGCTACTCATCATCCTGTGTGCGATCCTGGTGATTGCAGGGATCGTGATGGCAGTCCTTTTGCTGAACGGGAAAAAAAAGCTGAGCGCCGTGGTGATCCGTCTCATCGAACGGGACGGTGCCGTTGCCATGCGGGATGAAAAGGGTTCTGACCGGGAACTCCTGGACAACATGCGCTTAAACAGCGGCAGTCTCCTGACGACAGGTGCGGACGGCCTCTTAAAGCTGGACATGGATGAGACGAAGATCGTCACCATGGTGGAGGATTCCCGCCTGGCCGTTGAAAAGAACGGCAAGGCGCTGGCTCTGGATCTGCAGCAGGGGAGCCTGCTCTTTAACGTGACCCAAAAACTCAATGACGATGAAGCCTTTGACATCCGCACTTCCACCATGGTGGTGGGGATCCGGGGAACCAGTGCCTGGGTAGATGCGGATACCTTCGACCTCTATCTGCTGGACGGCAAGCTTCATATCACGGGGATCAATCCGAACACCGGCGGCACCAGGGAGACGGACATTACTGCAGGTCAGCATATCAGAGTGTATCTCTTTGACGACAGGACAGGAACCGACAGTGTGGACTTTTATGTGGAAGAGGTGCAGCCCCATGACCTGCCCGAGCGTCTGCGCCGGATCCTGCGGGAGGATCCGGAACTGGATCCTCTGCGGACCAGGATCCTGGAGGACACCGGCTGGGTGCCGGATGACTTTGACGATTGGCTTTTCCCGGAGAGCGACGGGGATGGGATCGATCAGCCGGCAGGACCGGAAGCGGAGCCGGAGCCGGAAGCGGGAGTGACCTACAGCCTCACCTGGATCATTGACGGCAGGGTCATGTCCGGGGGCGAGTATCCGGATTCCTACGTTTACGGCGAGGGCCTCTCCGGATTCCCTTCACCTGCCAGAGAGGGCTATACCTTTGACGGCTGGTACGAGGATGCGGATCTTACCACCTCTGCCTATGGCATCGGCGCGAAGGATGAAGGCGACCGGACCTTCTACGGCACCTGGCTCGAGGACGGCTCCGAGGTGGGTGAAACCTACGCCGTGCTCTATTCCGTTACGGGTCTGAAGTCCTTCCGTGCAGGGGATTTTAATCTCGTTACTTCCTATGTCAGCGGCGAGGAAACCGCACTGGTGAAGCCTGAGAAGCCGGGCTATACCTTTGACGGATGGTATGAGGACGAGGCCATGAAGCATGCCACCTCCGCCATCTCCGAAGAGCAGGTGGGCAATGTCCGGCTGTACGGCAGGTTCATCCCTCACGAATACAAGATCTCTTACGCAGTGGACGGCATCAGCAGCTTTGACGCCGCAGGGTACGGCATGCCCATGACCTACAAGGTGGGCTCCGAGATCGATATCCCCAGTCCTTCCATCTGGGGGTATGATTTCTACGGCTGGTACCGGGACAACACCATGAAGGAGGCGGTATCCTATATCCCTGCCGATACCATCGGAGACATCGGTCTCTACGGTATCGCCGTGAAGGCGGACGACGGTGAGGATGCGCCCGATGATGGTGATGGCGAGGATGATGACGGCGAGGATGATGACGGCGAGGATGATGACGGTGAGGATGATGATGGCGAGGATGAAGTGGTCGTCAGTCACATCCAGTATGTAGTGGAGGGGGTTGCGGACTTTAACCCTTCCGATTACGCATGCCCCGGGACCTACACGGAAGGCGTGGGCTCCGATCTCACCCTTCCTGCCATTACAGGCTATACCTTTGACGGCTGGTATGCCGATGTGGGCCGCACCACCCGCATGGACTCCATTTCTGCGGAGCAGAAGGGGGATGTGACGGTCTACGGCTTTGCAACGCCCGATTCGTATGTCATTACCTACAATGTTACGGGGATGAACGACTTTGACGCGGCGGCCTACCATCTGCCCACCACCTACACCTATGGTGTGGGAGCGACGCTCTCCGGCATCACCCCGGAGGGACGGACCTTTGACGGCTGGTATGCCGATGCGGGACGGACCACGTCGATCACGGAGATCGCCACTACCCGGACCGGGGACGTGACGGTCTACGGCAGCGTGACCAACAATACCTACGCCATCACCTACAGCGTGACGGGGGTGAACGGCTTTGACGCAGCAGCTTACCATCTGCCCACAGAGTATACCTACGGGACCGCAGTGGCCCTCACGGCGCCTGCTATCACCGGCCACGATTTCGCCGGCTGGTATGCCGATGCAGGTCTGACTACTGCCATTACAGAGATTGCCGCTACCCGGACCGGGGATGTGACCCTCTACGGAGAGGCTACGGCCGAAACCTATGCCATTACCTACGATGTCACCGGACTGGCGAATTTTGATCCGGCGGCATTTAACCTGCCTACCACTTATACCTATGGAACGGGAGCAGCTCTGACGGCGCCCACCCACGATGGATATGATTTTGACTGCTGGTATGCCGATGCGACGCTGTCCACGGCTCTGACGGAAGTCTCCGCCACGCAGACCGGGGATCTGACCATTTACGGAGAGGCTGTGGCCAGGACCTTTGATATCACCTTCTATCAGAGAAATTGCGTCTTTAATGGTCTGGCTTTTAATACGATTCTTGCCGGATCTCCTACCATTACCATAAGTGGCGTGGTCCTGAATACGACCTATACATACTCCGAGACGGACATTGCACTGCCTGCGCTTGACGTCCTCAACGCTCCGGCAGTGAACGGTCTCGGAAACTATATACGGGGTTACTATGATGATCAGGGCAATTTCATGAACAATGTGATCCCTGCAGGAACGACAGGGGATATTGATATATATATCAACTATTACCAAATGATGGCAGGGACTGCCATGAGCGGTCTGACCGGGAACTATGCAGAAACACGCGAGGTGACCGGTCCGGCGAACAACGGGAATACCGTGTACAGGCTCGGAGCGACAGGACAACAGATGGTCCCCAATTACTATGTGGATGCAACGACTTCCCATCCGTTTTATGCGCTCGAAAACAATGTAAATGTTTACACGTTATGGGATAACACGACCTTTATAGGAATCGTGTCGGAAAACGGTGGGGTGGTGACCACGGGCTTTTCCACTGCATCCAATACCACAAACTATCCGAATTATACGGGCTACGAGATGAGTTTCAGTGCTTACGTGGATTTTGTGAACGGAGAGCTGTCCACGCCCATCAATTTGTATCTGTCCATTGTGTACGATACCACGAATATACCCGAATTCCCGGAAATCGTGCTCAATCCGGCTCCGTTCAGAGAAAGCGGCGGAGGTTCCTATTGATCCGGACAATGGGGCAATTCCTTTGCAAAGCCCGGAAGTATTGGCGCAATAATAGATGCAATGTAAGTCCCTTCTTCCGCACGAAAGAGCAGGCAGAAGTTCCTGCTCTTTTTTACGCGGTCGGGACGATGGAAGGAAAGCGATGAGCTATATTGAAGTAAACGGATTGAAAAAGACCTTTACGGTCAGAAAAAAGCGCGAGAAGGGGAAGCTGTTTCGGGAAAAGCAGACCGTCGAGGCGTTGAAGGGCGTGTCCTTTTCGGTGGAAAAAGGCGAACTGGTCGGTTATATCGGACCGAATGGCGCAGGAAAATCAACGACCGTAAAGATCCTTTCGGGGATCCTGACACCGGACGGCGGGGAGGCCCTGGTCGGCGGCAGGGTACCCTGGCTGGAGCGGCGCGAGTACGTTAAGCACATCGGGGTTGTGTTCGGACAGAGAAGTCAGCTGTGGTGGGATGTGCCGATCGTTGACAGTTTCTCGCTCTTAAAGGATATCTACCGGCTATCCGCCGCGGATTACGAGTCTCGGCTGAAAGAACTGACGGAAGCTCTGCAGCTCGAGGAATTTCTGCGCACACCGCTCAGGCTCCTGAGCCTCGGACAGCGCATGCGCGCGGAGCTGTGCGGATCGCTCCTTCACCGGCCGGAGCTTCTTTTTCTCGATGAACCCACCATAGGGCTCGATGCGGTCAGCAAGCTCGCGCTCCGCGATTTCCTGAAGTGGGAGAACGCCGAGCACGGGACCACGATCATGCTGACCACACACGATATGGAGGACATTGCGGCGCTATGCTCGCGCGTGATGGTGCTCGGACACGGGCAGAAGCTCTATGACGGGACGCTTCCCGAGCTTTTGGAGAAATTCGACACCGTGCGCACGGTCAGCGTGAAATACGACGGCGCACTTCCCGATCTGCAGCTTCCGGAGGGTATATCCTTCGAGCGGGGGGAGAACGAACTGAGCATTTCCTATGCGCCTTCCGTGTTTCCGACGGCAAAGCTCCTTGCGACCCTGCAGGAGGCGGGCCGGATCAGCGAGATGACGCTGCAGCCTGAAAATATCGATCGTCTGATCGCCGCGATGTATAAGGAGATGGATCTATGAGAGCCTATTTTTCCGTATTCCGGATGCGGCTTCGGATGGAAACGCAGTACCGCGGCGCGATGATCGGCGGGATCGTATGCCAGATCTTTTTCGGGCTGATCCTCGTGGCGCTGTACCGGGCGCTGTATGCCGGAAATCCGCAGCCGGTACCGATCGAGCATGTTGCGACCTACGTATGGCTGCAGCAGTCGTTCTTCCGGATGCTCACCTCGACGGACCCTGACCTTCTGGACAAAATACGAAACGGCAACATATCCTACGATCTGTGCCGTCCCGTTTCCATGTACTGGTTTTACTATGTCCGGGCCATGGCGCAAAAGCTCATGGGCAGCATGATGCGCGGGATTCCGATGCTGATCTTTGCATCGCTCCTCCCGAAGGGATGGGGACTCGTAGCGCCCGCGTCGCCCGCGGGACTTGTTCTTGCCCTGGCCGCGCTGGTCCCCGGGTTTTTGTGTATGTGTGCGCTGGCGAACCTCACGATGGGCATTACGATGCGGACACTCGATCCGCGTGGGATATCGACCATGCTCGATCTTCTGATGATCTCTTTTTCGGGAAACATCCTGCCGCTTACGCTGTTTCCGGACAGCTGGCAGAGGGTTCTTACGCTGCTTCCCTATGCCCAGCTTCTGGACGCGCCGATCCGGCTCTACACCGGCGAATATGCGCCGATCGAGGCGCTTCGCATCCTTCCGGTCCAGATCGTCTGGGCCGCGATCCTCATCGGCCTCGGGAAAGGGTTGTGGAACGCAAACAGGAAACGGCTCATCCTTCAGGGGGGCTGACGCTCCGGCCATAGATAGGCCGGGATGGGAGAATGATGAATACTTTGAAACTGTATGTAAAATCCATGGGGATGCTGATCCGAAGCCACATGCAGTATACCTCTTCGTTTCTCA